>JBIOXM010000173.1:0-2489 GCA_044869655.1 Nitrososphaeraceae archaeon
GAACCCATTAAAGTCCTAATAACTTGAATAATAACAAAACTAACGCACCGATCCCTGCACTAGCAGGTATTGTAATAATCCAAGCATAAATTATTTTTTTTCCTATACCCCACCTTACTGCAGAAAGTCTTCTTGTGGTACCTATACCCATTATAGCCCCAGCTATGGCATGAGTTGTACTAACTGGAATTCCCAACCATGCCATAGAAGTTAATATTACCCCGCCTCCAGTTTCTGCGCAAAAGCCTTGATATGGTTTCAATTCGGTGATACGAAAAGCCATTGTTTTTACTATTCGCCATCCTCCCAAAAATGTTCCTAAAGCTAACGCTATAGAAGCTGAAAGAATTACCCAAATTGGAACTTCGAAATTTTCGCCATCCAAAAATCCACCAGTTATTAGTAAGGCAGTAATTACACCCATAGTTTTTTGTCCATCATTTGCTCCATGGGTAAGAGAAAAAAAGGCAGATGATGCTAACTGTAATTTACCAAAGACTCGATTTATTTTTCCAGGATGGGATTTTTTCAGAAAATATATCAACAATATTCCAAATGCCAAAGCAATAACAAATCCAAGAACAGGAGAAACTACAAGAAATGTTAATACTTTTTCCACACCTCCAAAAACTATTGCTTCAAAACCACCAAAAATTAATGCAGAACCAATTAACCCACCAATGAGTGCATGACTACTAGATGATGGTAAACCAAAGTACCAAGTAATTAAATCCCATACGATTGCTCCCACTAGTCCAGCTAAAATAACTTCCGCGGTTGAAAAATTAGGTTGTATAATTCCCTTGCCTACAGTCGCTGCGATAGCAGTACCAAAAACAAACGGTCCAATAAAATTAGCTAGAGCCGCCATACCTACTGCTTGAATTGGTTTTAAAACTCTAGTTCCTACAACAGTTGCTATTGCATTAGCTGCGTCATGAAAACCATTTACGAAATCAAAAAAAAGAGCTGCAATTATTCCTGCTATAATTAATGGTATTGGTTCCACTTTAATATCATTCCTACAAAGAACAGTTATCCATATTTAAGAACGATGTCTTCTACTATATCTGCTACATCCATGCATCTATCTATGGAAGATTCTAGATTTTGATAAATTTCATAATTCTTAAGTATTTGTACAGCATCATTAGTTTCAAACAAGTCCGCTATAGCTTTTCTATAAAGATGATCTGCTTCACGTTCATGTTTTTTAATTTTATTACAGTGTTCTATGAATTTTCCATTTTTTTTTGTTGTTTGAAATTTTATTAACACATCATGTATTTCTTGGGAACATGATTGTAAAATCTTAGCAAGATCTAACATATAAGGCATAGGTTTTTTAATTTTAAATAGTACAAATCTATCCGCAGTACCATCTACATAATCTAAAACTTGATCAATTGTACTAGTCAACCCGGATAGATCTTCTCGATCCAATGGAGTAACAAATGTCTGCGATAAAGTTGTGAATAACTCATGAGTAATACTATCTCCTTTAACTTCAAGATCTTTTATCTTATCTTTATTCTCATAAAGAGATTTTTCATAGTCTGATAAAAGTTCTATCAGTAAGGATGTTGCTTCAACTAAAATAGATCCTTGTTTTTCTAAAGATCCAAGGATTAATTTGTCATTACCACGAGCCCAAGTAAGCCAATTTGTAGGCAATATTCATGTCACCTTAACACAATAAAATTTAATATTTTATAAAGCATTAGATATTTTTTACCTGATGATTCTGATTGTTAATAATAATGTGTTTATGACTTTTGTAATTATTATTTATTATAAATATTAGATTATAGCAAGAGCTCTAACAGGAGATCCCGATGCTCCAAGCAATTTGAGTGGAATTGCTATTAATTTAAATTTTTTTTTATCTATTTTCGCTAAATTACATATATTTTCTATTATTATTATACCATTTTTTAAAAGTATTTTATGGGCAGGAAATTCTGATTCTATTGCTGAATCGATACTAGGACTATCGATTGCTACAGCATTAATTTTTTTATTAGATAAGTAAATAGCTGCCTCTGGAGAGAGACCAGGATTTGTATTTATATAATTATTGGAATTATAATTATGTTCCCATCCAGTAGAAAAAATAATAGAATCATTTTCTTTAATATCTATTTTGCTGTTGATTATATCTTCTACTGTGATAAGTTCATTCGATGATTTAAAAATTTTTAACAAATGAACATCATTCATGACAAATCTATTTGCATCAATATCATCTATGGACTCAGTTCCTTCAATAAAATGAGAAGGAGCATCTATATGAGTCCCAGTATGTGTGCTTAAAAATATTGCTTCTGAATCATAGCCATCAATACTATATTTGGACCACTTTAAAAAATAGAAATTTGGAGATCCAGGATAAAGTTTAATATTTGAGCTTATCGACTGACTTAGATCTATTATCATATTATTTGCAAATTGCCTCTCCTTTTTAATTATTTCAGATGAAAACAAGCTAA
>JBIOXM010000174.1:0-12124 GCA_044869655.1 Nitrososphaeraceae archaeon
TCTATGATTTAAACTTCGTATAGTTTTATCTATCTCCTCTTTGGTATTTTGAATTCCTAAAGTAAACCTGATTGAACCTGAAATTTCTTCATGATTCAAACCAATAGCCTTTAAAACATGAGATTCTTTTTGTCGGTTGGCAGAGCAAGCTGAGCCTGTCGAAGCCAAGATCCCGTCTTCATCTAATTTAAGTAGTAAATCTTCGCCATTTATGCCTAAAAAAGTAAAATTAACATTATTTGGTAATCTACTTTCTAAAGAGCCATTTAACATTCTTCCAGAGATTTCCTCATTTATTCTATTAATCAAGTAATCTCTCAAATAATATAAATATCGAGAATTATCTTCTAGGCTTCTCATACTAATTTCAGATGCTTTTCCGAACCCAACAATACCTGGGACATTCTCAGTTCCCGATCGGAAGGTAAACTCCTGTCCACCACCCTGCATCAAAGGCTCAAAATTTACCTTTTCGCGTACATATAATGCACCTACTCCTTTTGGGCCGTTAATTTTATGAGAAGATAATGATAATGAATCTAAATCGAATTCTTTAACATTTACAGGTATTTTTCCAACGGCTTGAACTGCATCAGAATGAAAAATTATCTCTTTGTCAAAGTTGTGAACAATCTGCGAGAATTCTTTAATTGGCTGAACAACACCAATTTCATTATTAGCGAGCATTATACTGACTACCGCTGTTTTTTCCGTAAGATTGTTTTTTAATTCAGTTTTATCTACAATCCCATTTTTATCTACTTTTAGATAGGTAACGTTAAATCCATCTTTTTCTAAATAATGACACGGTTCAAGTATTGCATCGTGTTCTATCGAACTAGTAATTATATGATTTTTTTTATTTTGATAATTTCTAATACTATTGCTTATTCCCTTCAAAGCTAAATTGTCCGATTCAGTTCCTCCAGATGTAAAAAAAATTTCTCTTGCTTTAGCACCTATAAGAGATGCAACTCGTCTTCTAGCAATTTGAATTGCGATCTTTGATTTGATTCCATAGGTGTGAATTGAAGAAGGGTTACCATATAAATCACCTAAATATGGTATCATTTCATTTATAATTTCTTGGAGTACAGGTGTGGATGCAGCATGATCTAGATATATTAAATGGTTATTGGATCTATTTTGAAGTACGTTAGTCATTGATCACGATTAGCTTTCTAGTTCTATATCCGTATAAATCTAAAGATGCAAATTTGAACCCTATAGTTTTTAATTCTAAATCTAGTTGCTTAAGTTTTAATTTATTAAACATTTTTTCCATTTCATCTGTTCCAATTTCTATTCTTGCTATCTCCCCATGATCCCTTACTCTAACCTGACTAATATTAAATAACTCCTTAACTTTTTCTTCTGCTATTTCTATTTTTTTTAATTTTTCTTGAGTTATACTATTGCCATATGGTATTCTAGATGCTAAACATGAATTAGAAGGCTTATTTGCGACACTAATATTAAATCTTCGAGCAATTTCTCTTATTTGTTCTTTTCCGATTCTGTTTTCTAATAACGGACTTTTTATTTTATATTCTCTGATAGCCTTCAAGCCTGGACGAAAGTCATTTATATCGTCCAAATGAGTACCATCAACTATGTCCATTACTTGGTATTCCGCTTCATATCTTTTGATATTTTTCCCTAAGCTTTGTCTGCAGTAATAACATCTGTTAATATCATTTTTCACAAAATTCTCATCTTCCAACTCGTTATATTCTATTATTATATGTTGTATTCCTATTTCGTGGGCAACTCTCTTTGCATCTTCTAGCTCAAATGATGAAAGAGTTTTGTAATTTGCCGTAATAGCAATTGCCTTCTCACCCAATGCTATTTTTGCAGCAAATGCCACTATTGCACTATCTACCCCTCCTGATAAAGCAATGAATACATTTCCTTTTGTATTATTTTTAAACCACTCGTTTAATCGTGTAAATTTTTCTTTATCACTCATATTTATTCGCCTTAAATTTTTTAAATATCTGGAACATAACTAATTCTTGAATTGCTTTTAATGAACGCCCTTCAATATCTGCTATCTTCTTTAAATCATCAAACTCTGGTTTGATATTGATTATGTTATTTGATGTATCTTTTGTTATCTTTATGCTTATATTATATTTAGAACAATTGATGATTACCTCAATATTTATTATGTTCCTTTCTAACGTTATTCTATTAATTTCATTTATTCTTATACCTGAAGTGCCAGTTTCTTTAAACAGCTTATGCATGAGGGCATCGGTGTTACCTAAGTCGGAAAGAACTCTAATGATGTTTACAGGTCGATTTTTTTTGGTTATTCCTGGTATTATTGTTACATCTCGTGCTCCTTCTTTCATCAAAACTTCTATTAAATTACCAATAATTTCTCCATCCACGTCATCTATATTTGTTTCAATTAAAAACATTCTTTCATTATTTAAATAAGGAATAACCGGATCCTTTCCTATAACTAACCTAAGAACATTGGGTCTATCTTTTAGTTTTCTATTACCCGCTCCAAGACCTATTCTTTCTGGAATAAAAGGAGGATAATATCTAATACATTCAGAGGTGAGATTGACTAACATTGCGGCTCCAGTAGGAGTAGTTAATTCTCCTTGATCATTACCAGTTAAAACAAATGGTTTTCCTCTAAAAATTTCTAGAATTGCATTTGTTGGATTGGGAATGGTACCGTGTGAAAAAGTAGTTAAACCATTTCCTATAGATATATAAGTAGATAATATTTTAGAATCAAAAATCTTTAAATCTTCTAATGCAATTGCACATCCGATTAAATCAACAAAAGTATCAATACTGGAAGCTTCGTGAAGATATACTTGATCTAATGGTTCTCCATGAATTTTTGCTTCTGCATCTACTAAAGTCTTTATTGATTCCATAATAAACGACTTAGAACGAAGTTTTAAATCTAACATTTCTAAGTATTGGGATGTATTTTTAATTATCTCTATTCCTTTTCTTTCTTGAATTTCATCTTTATATTCAAAATAGAATCTAGTTGCACTAAATCCATTAGAATCAATCTTCTCGAACCTGACATCTTTAATTCTGCTACCTGGAATAATGTTTTCACAGGTATATATTGAATCAATTACCTTTTTTTTATCTGCTCCTAAATCTATCAATGCAGATAACAGCATGTCACCTGATAAACCAGCAATCTGTGCATCAATGATAAAAATTTTCGACAACCTTAGACATTATAATAGTAATTAAACATAAATTAAAATTATTTATTTTATAAAATTAATTATTAATACAATTTTATCTTTTTTTGCTAACATGCAAATATACTTAAATTTTTTAGTAAACTATAATTTATCCAGAATTGATTCCACTTTATGACAATTACAATAGTAGGATCTGGAAAAGTAGGTGCAGCTGTGGCGTTAAATTGTGGATTAAGAGAACTGGATGATGTTCTACTTTTGGATGTAATCGAAGGTCTTCCACAAGGAGAGGCAATGGATATTAACCACCAATTATCTGAACTCGGAATAGATTCTAAAATAAAAGGATCAAATAGTTATGAGGACATGAAGAATTCTGATTTTGTTGTTCTGGTTGCCGGTATGGGAAGAAAACCCGGAATGACTAGAATGGACTTGTTAAAGAAAAATGCTAGCATTGTAAAAGATGTTGCCTGTAAAATTGCAGAACATGCAAATAAGGCAACTTTAATTGTTGTTACTAATCCCCTCGATCCTATGACTTATTTGGCTTTAAAAACTACAAAATTCAGTAAAAATAAGGTAATTGGAATGGGAGGAATGTTAGATTTATCACGATTCAAAAGTTATATACATGATGCTAGTGGTTGCTCGAGGGCATCGATCCAAGCAATGGTGATAAGTGAACATGGTGAGAACATGTTACCATTAATACGGTTTTCTTCGATTGGAGGAATTCCACTGAGCGAATTTCTATCTAAAGAAAAAACTCAAGAAATTTTTGAAAAAACAAAAAATGTTGCTGCAGAAGTTATCGCATTAAAAGGCGCAACAGTCTATGCACCTGGAAATGCAGTTGCAACAATGATTGAAAGTATTAAAAAAAATAAAAAGCAAGTAATTCCTGTTTCAGCTTATCTGGATGGAGAATATGGGATTTCTGATTTGTGTATAGGTGTTCCTGTCATGTTGGGATCCAATGGTATAGAAAAAATAATTGAATTAGAATTGAATGAATTTGAAAGAAAGATTTTTGATTTAGGAGTTTCTAGTGTAAAAGAAGCAATTAATTTGATTAACCAACAATAACATACATGGAACTTGAAGATTTATTACATCAATATAATAATGGAAATATATCCATCAATGACGTTAAACGAAGAATTGCCTCTTCGTATATTTGCAATGTAGGAAATAATATTGCCAAATTAGATATAAACAGAAAATATAGAAAGGGTATTCCAGAAGTAATATATGCAGCAAATAAAGATTATATTGATATCGAAAAAATAATTTTGAATTTGTTAAAAAAAAATAAAACAATAGTTGTGAGCAAAGTCAAAAAGGAACATATAAAAAAATTAGAAAGCTTTGTAAAAAAGAGAAATTTGTATGTTGAAATTGGTAGAAGTAGCTCTACGATTTTTATATCGAAAATTTCAAGATTTAAATTTCATTATTATAAAATAGGCATTATTTCTGGTGGGACCTCTGATATCGGGATAGCAGAAGAATCACGGTTAATGGCTAAAGCAATGAATTGCGACTCAATTATCTCCTATGACATTGGTATAGCAGGAATTCATAGAGTATTTCCAACTCTAGAAAAGATGATATCTGAAAATGTTCAAGCGATAGTGGTAATTGCGGGTATGGAAGGTGCGTTAGCCTCTCTAGTTTGCTCATGCGTAAATGTACCTGTTATTGGAGTTCCTACTTCGGTTGGTTATGGATTAGGCTCTAATGGCATTGCTGCTTTATCGTCAATGCTTCAAAGTTGTGCCCTTGGATTAAGTGTAGTAAATATAGATAATGGAATAGGTGCAGGTTCATTCGCGGCATTGATTGCTAATAGAATGAGCGATACAAAAATTAATAAAATTAAATAAAATCAAATAAAAATATCAATAGAACGTTTATAAGTGCTTGTAAAATTCTGCATTTATTATTAAATAAGAATTGGAGAAAGAATAGTGATGAATTATGTACATACATTAAAGAGAATTAGACTAAGAAAAACTAATTACCATAAACGCTCATCCTTATTATTAAGTAAAAAGAGGTTTATTACTATAAAAGTTACAAATCAAAATATTTTAACACAAATATTAGAACCATCTATTAATGGTGATAAGGTAATGACTTCTGCTCATAGTAGTAATTTACCAAAACTTGGTTGGAAAGGCTCTTTAAATTCTCTTCCTGCTTGTTACTTAACAGGATTATTACTCGCAAAAAAAGCAGTTTTTAAGGGAATTGACTATGCTATACTTTATACAGGCAAAGATTCATTCACTGAAAGGATATCTGCCTGTTTAAAAGGCCTAATAGATGGTGGAATTAAAGTCCCTTCTTCTGAAGACTCTTTTCCAAGCAGTGAACGTATTTCTGGTGAGCATATATCCACTTATGCATCATCATTAAAGTCTGATGTAGAAACTTATCATAAAAAATTTTCCACTATTATAAAAAATGGTTTAAATCCCGAGAATTATAAAAGTCATTTTGAGGAGTGTAAAGAAAATATAATGAATATAGATATTCAAAAATTTATTAAAAATGAAAATAATAATATGCAAAAGCCTAATAACCAAAATGGCGAGAAAGTAAATCAAAACCAAGAGGGACTAAATAAATGAGTCACCAGTTTCGTAGAGAAGAGAAACAAGTAGAATGGAAACCTAGGACATCATTAGGTATGCTTGTTGCAGGAGGAAAAATATCTTCTATGGAACAAGTCTTTGAAAATGGAATGCGAATTCAAGAATCTGAAATTGTAAAACAATTACTTCCAGACATGAAAAGCCAAGTGGTACATGTTGGAATTGTTCAAAAACAAACTGACGCTGGTGAAATGACTAGATTTGATGCATTAGTTGCAGTAGGAAATGAGGCTGGTTGGTTTGGAATAGGAAAAGGTAAGGCCGCACAGATGCGAAATGCAATTGACAAAGCAACTACTGCATCTTATCTAAATGTTATTCCAATAAAACTTGGATGTGGTAGTTGGGAATGTAGATGTAATCAATTACATTCTATTCCATTCCAGGTATCTGGAAAGGGGGGAAGCGTAACGCTTGAGATATTACCTGGTCCAAGAGGGTTAGGTTTGGTTGCTGGAGAAGATATAAAAAAACTGTTAAAATTGGCTGGATTAAAAGATGCTTGGACAAAATCCTATGGTTCAACAAATACTATGGCTTCAACTACAAAAGCTATTTTCAATGCTTTAAGAAGTACATATACTGCAGGTTAATGATGAAATATGGTCTATCTGGTAATTAGAATTAGAGGAATAGTTAATATTCCCAGCTGGGCAGAAAGAACTCTAGAAAACCTAAACTTAAGAAAAAAGTTTAATGCAACAATACTTACAGAAAACAATCAAACTTTAGGAATGTTACGTAAAGTAAAAGACATTGTTGCTTGGAACTCTGTTGATGAATCCATTATCAAGGAACTATTGGAAAAGAGAGGTAGAAAAAAAGGATTCCATCCACTAAAGAACTCTAGTCTCCCATCAAATTACAATACTATCGATGATTTAGCTAATGCAATACATAAAAAAAATATTAGTTTATCTGAACTAGAAGAATTAAAACCTTGGTTTTCATTAAATCCTCCTAAAGGTGGGTTCAAGAGAAAGACAAAAACTCAATATAATCAGAAAGGGATATTAGGAGAAAACAACGAATTGATTGATCTAGTAAGGAGAATGATATAAATACTACAGAATTTTATTTATGCAAGAATGATGATGATTTCGCTAATCCTTTTTATTCATAAAAAAAAAATAAGGAGTCTTGATAATGGCTACTAGATTACGAAAGAGTAGGAAACAACGTGGAACACGATATTGTGGATGGGGACAAATTGGACAACATAGACAGTCTGGTTCCCGAGGTGGGGTAGGACAAGCTGGTAAACATAAACATTTCTGGATTCGTACTGTTATTGAAGAACCAGACCATTTTGGACATCCTAAAACTAAATCTCATCAGAAAATTACTGTAAAAAAATGGGCAAATTTGAGAGATTTGGATTTATTATATTTTAAACATAGCAAAAATGAAACTACTGAAAATAACATTTTAGATCTAACTACTCTTGGAATTAATAAGTTATTAGGGGGAGGAAAGGTTACAACTAAAATGACTGTAAAAGTAGAACAAATTTCTCGACATGCAATTGAGAAAATTAAAGCAATTGGAGGAAATGTGATTTTTAATGAACACAGTTCAGAATGAAGGTATTATTCGGAAATCAATAAAAACAATATCAAGGTATATTCCTCAAGTAGAGAAACCGAAGAAGAAAATTTCTTTAACTGAAAAATTTGTTTGGTGTGGTATAGCGGTTTTTGCTTACTTGGTGATGGGACAGGTTCCTCTATATGGTGTTACTGATTCACCTCAGTTTGATTTTCTTGCATTTGCACGTGTAATTTTTGCAGCCCAACAGGGAACTATATTAGAACTTGGAATAGGTCCTATTGTAACTGCTGGATTACTTATGCAATTGCTAAAGGGATCAGATATTTTAAAATTAAATTTCAAAAATCCTGACGATCGAGCCTTATTTACTTCCGCAACTAAAATTGTCACTATTATTGTCATTTGTGCAGAAGGGAGTCTATATGGAGCCAGTGTATATGGACCATTGGTTGCCTCACATAGTTTTATACCGATTTTGATAGCACAATTGATATTTACTAGTTTTATTGTAATGCTTTTAGACGAATTAATCCAAAAGGGATGGGGATTAGGATCAGGTATAAGCTTGTTTATTATGGCTGGTGTGGCACAAACAATTTTATGGAGTGTATTTAGTCCTGTTGCTGGACCTGATGGCCCGGTTGGAGTCATTCCCTTTATAATTAATTCTGCAGCTCATGGAGATATTTCCGATACTTTCTTTAGAAGCGGTCAATTACCTAGTGTTTTTACCTTTATTTTAACTGGTGGTGTCATGGCGCTTCTCGTATATACACAAGGAATCCATATTGATATTCCAATTGTTTCAACAAAGTATAGAGGATTTACAGCAGTTTATCCAATTAAAATGCTATATGTATCTAATATACCGGTCATTTTATCTACAGCATTGATCGCCAATGCAATGTTCATGGGTCAAATGTTATGGGCAAATTATAACCCACAAAATGATAATCCATTTTTTAACTGGATAGCGCAGTTTGATCCAGGACAATCACAAACTCCAACTGGTGGATTATTATACTATTTAAGTACTCCAAGAGGATTGGATATAGTTGCTCAAGATCCAATCCGTGCAGTAACGAACATTCTCTTTATAACATCTATTGTTACTGTATTTGGTAGACTATGGGTAGAACTAGGAGGGCTTTCAGCAAAAGCTGCTGCAAAAAATCTCTTAGATGCAGATGTACAAATCCCAGGTTTTAGAAGGTCCCAAAATTCTGTACAGAATGTTTTGGATAAATACATTCCCTCTGTAACCATAATTGGTGGTGTTGCAATTGGATTATTAGCATCGGTTTCGGATGTTCTTGGTCTTTTTGGTGGTGGTATAGGATTGTTGTTAATGGTAGATATTTTAGTAAACTATTATAATTTGTTGATCAGAGAAAAAGTTGATTCTACTATGCCAAAATTGGCGGCTTTAATTGGAAGAAAGGACTAAACGTATAATTGTAGTTGGTATACCTGGGGTTGGCAAAACTACTGTTGTTTCTAATGTAAAAAATTCATTAGAACAAACTGGTATCAAAACAAATCTCGCAGAATTTGGAAAGATAATGTTAGAAGAGGCAAAAAAATTGAACATTCAAAATAGAGATGAAATACGCCGTCTTTCGATTGAAGACCAGAAAAGATTACAGAACTTAGCTGCCACTAAAATTTCTAAAATATATTCTGACGTGGTGATAATTGATACTCATTTATTTATAAACACTAAAGAAGGATATTACCCTGGGCTCCCTGCACATCTATTAAATAACATAAAACCAACTCATCTAATTTTAATAATTGCAAACCCAGAGGAAATTTATCATAGGAGACAAAATGATTCTACTAGAGTTAGAGATATAATATCACTTGATTCAATAAAAAATGAAATTGACGTTTCAAAAATGCTGATTTCCTGCTGTTCAATAATCTCTGGGGCACCTTTTAAAATTCTTGCGAATCGTGAGGGGTCATTGACAGAGTGTACGCAAAAAATGGTTTCATTAATATTGGACACATGAAAAAAAGACAAATATGAATTTAAGTGATATTATTTTACAGATTCCTGGACTTGCTCCAGCGTATACTAAACATCCGATCTTCCCCGATCTATTTTCGGCTATGATTGTCGCTGCTCTAATATCAATTGGTCTAAATTTTGCATTTGCAATGCTGAGAAAAAAAACTACTGACATTGATAGATTATCAAAAGTAATGAAAGAAACAAATGAATGGAGAAAAGAATATACAGATGCAATTCGAAAACAAGATAAAGTTAGAATTAGTGAATTAAAGAAAAAGCAAGCTTATGTGAATAAAATGAGTTTAGAAATGCAACAACAACAAATGCGACCTATGATGCTTTATATGATACCTTCATTTATGCTTTGGATTCTTGTATTCCCTTCAATATTCGGTCAAACAGTAGCACTTTCACCGCTCCATATACCCTATATTATGTGTACAGATGAAAATGTCAAAAAAGACACTGTACTTGATGAAAATGGTCAACCCAAAGGTGTCTGTAATATTGCTGGGGAAGTTTTTTTATGGGGTTGGTTTCTTATTACTTCGCTCGGAACTAGTGGGATTATCGCAAAAATAACTAAAACTTCCATGCCAAGCATGACATAAATGATAGGCTCAAATTACAAAAATAAAATATTAAATGGTATTGTAATATCAGGTTGGCCAGCGGTCGGTAAAACAACTATTGCAACAGAATTAGCGAAAGAATTTGGGTACCAACATTATAATGGTGGAGATGTCTTAAAAATGCTGGCTGCAGAAAAAGGGTATCGAGTATCTGGAAATGATTGGTGGGATACCGAAGAAGCAAAAAATTTCATGGAAGAGAGAGAATCAAATTCATATTTTGATATTGAAGTAGACAGGAAATTGGTAGAAATAGTAAGAATGGGAAAAGTTGTAGTGACTAGTTATACATTGCCATGGTTAGTACCAGAATCAATTAAAATCTGGTTAAAGGGTTCAAGAAGCAACAGAATCAAAAGAATGGCAAAGAGAGATAACTTGAATCTTAAACAAGCACGAGATGTTATTCAACAACGCGATGATAATAATGTACGTATATATAATAATTTATATGGATACGAGTTTGGAAAAGATCTTTCTGTTTTTGATTTTGTTTTAGATACTGATTTATTAAATCTTAATTCGCTTCTTTTAATATCTAAAATAATTGTAAAGTCATTACGTATTTAGTTCAATTCTGATGAAAGATTAAAATTATTAATATTCAAAGTAACATTTTTAATAATGGATTTACCAAGAAATAAACAACTTACACAATTTGATAATTTAATCCAATTAGCAGAAAGTATGACGGATGCCAGGTATGGCCATTACCCATATGAACGCCCCATCTCTATTTTATTTGATTATGGTTTAATATTGATAGATAAACCCTCAGGTCCAACTAGTCATGAAGTGGCCTCCTGGGTAAAAAGGATATTGAAGATAGAAAAATCAGGCCATAGCGGGACATTGGATCCCGGGGCGACTGGTATACTACCAATGGGATTGGGAGAGGGTACCAAAGCACTTTCAGTTTTGCTGTTAGGACCCAAGGAATACTATTCTATCGCTCGAATTCACTCGAATTTTGATAAATATGTTCTTGAAAAAGTATTATTGGAATTTCATGGCGAAATTTACCAAAGGCCTCCACAGCGATCATCAGTAAAAAGAATGACACGTATACGTAGAATTCAAGAAATAGAATATATAGAAGGAAAAGAGAAACTTATTTTGCTTCGTATATTATGTCAAGCTGGGACATATATAAGAAAGTTAATTTACGACATTGGGGAAATTCTAGGTTCAGGAGCCACAATGGTCGAACTTCGTCGTACTAGAGTCAGTCATTTCTTTGAAAAAGATGGGTTGATAAAACTTCATGATTTATACAATGCTTTTCATCTATATAAAGAAAAAAATGATGAGGAAAATCTTAGGAACATAATAAAGCCTATCGAAATATGCTTTAAGGATCTCCCTACTGTTGTTATTAGAGATACAGCTGTTGATGCTCTTTGCCACGGTGCACCATTAGCTATTCCTGGAATATCTGAAATCTCCCCGGCAATTCAAAAGGATGATTTAGTCTCTATATACACTTTAAAAGGTGAAATAGTAGGACTCGCACAGTCTCTTATGAACATAAATGAAATTGTTTCTAATAAAAATGGTATTTCTTTTACAATGAAGCGACTAATTATGAAACCAAATACATATCCTAAAGGTTGGCGTTAAGCACATATAAATAATAATAGATTTGAAATACCCAGAAACTTCTGTATTCTGAAATAAATTATATAGTTTCTCCTATGCCCGGAGTTTTTCGATCTAATTGAGCAATCTTTTTTGCAAGATTTTCCATAGTCCCTGGTATATGACAGTTACACATACAATCAGAACATTCTATATGATTATTTCTTTTACAATATTGGGAAATTTCTGCACTATTCATTATCAATAGAAAAATTTCTCTATACCCTATTTTTATTTTATTATAATTTATAATAAAGAATAACTAAGAACGCATATCCAATAGATTATATTTTCCACTTACTTCTTTTAATTTAATTAAAATGATTTAGTGCCGGGGTCGCCTAGCCTGGTAGGGCGCAAGCCTGGAATTGTCAAGAAAGCTTGTGACCGAAAGGTCCCGAGGGTTCAAATCCCTCTCCCGGCGCC
>JBIOXM010000175.1:0-3095 GCA_044869655.1 Nitrososphaeraceae archaeon
ACAGCTTAATGAAGCTGGTTTAAATGACACCTCCATTATGGCTTATTCCGCAAAAATGGCATCACCATTATATACTCCCTTTCGTGACCTTGCTGATTCTACACCTACATTTGGAGATAGAAAAACATATCAAATGCCCATTACTAATACACTCGAATCCTTAAGAGAACTTGAATTGGATATTAAAGAAGGCGCAGATATGATCATGATAAAACCAGCCCTCCCATATTTGGATTTAATCTGTAAAGCTAGAGAGATATTTAAACTTCCTTTATGTGCTTACAGTGTATCAGGAGAATATGCTATGATAAAAGCTGCAGCTGAAAAAGGATGGATAAATGAGACGGATGTCATGATAGAATTTCTTTCGTCAATCAAAAGAGCTGGATCTGATATTATAATTACCTACTTTGCCAAAAAAATGGCAAAGGTGTTATTAGAAAAATAAGGTTCTTATAAATAGATTGTAATAATAACGTACTTGGTTTACGATCGCTCTGAAAAATTATTTCAAAGAGCAATTAAAGTCCTTCCGGGAGGTGTTAATAGTCCTGTAAGATTCTTTCCGCCTTATCCGTTTTTCGTCTCTTCTGGTTTTGGGAGTAAGATAGTTACTGCTGATCATGAAACCTATATAGATTATTGTATGGGGTATGGATCTTTAATCTTTGGACACTCCTATTTACCGCTTATTGAATCTATAAAAACCCAACTCGATAATGGGACTTTGTTTTGCATTCCATCTGAAAAAGAAGTCTATCTTGCGGAATTGATGACGAAAATAATTCCATGCGCTGAAAAAGTTCGATTAGTTAATACAGGGGCTGAAGCAACAATGACTGCAATACGATTAAGTCGAGCTTTCACAAAACGCAAGAAAATAATTAAGTTTAATGGAGGATACCATGGAGCATATGATTATGTCTTAGTAAAAGCTGGATCTGGCGCTGCAACTATTCCCTCATCTGAGGGTTCCCTTCCACAAATTTCCGAAGAGACACTCGTTGTGCAATACAATGACTTTGGAGAATTAGAAAAAACAATTGAAAAAGAAGCAGAAAACATTAGTTGTTTAATAATGGAACCTGTCTTGGCTAATTATGGTCTTTTAATTCCAGAAAAAAATTATTTAACAGAAATAAGAAAAATGACAAAAAAATATGGAATTGTGCTCATCTTTGATGAAGTTATAACTGGATTTAGATTATCTCTTGGTGGCTGTAGCGAATTTTTTGGCATAACGCCAGACATTGCCACTTTCTCTAAATCATTTGGGTGTGGATTTCCAATAGCTGCTTTATGTGGGAAGAGAGAAATAATGGATCAATTATCCCCATCTGGAAATGTTTATCAAGCAAGTACTTATGCAGGAAATCCTATTTCAGTAACAGCAGCAATTACAACTGTAGAAAGCCTGTCGAAGAACAAAAATAAAGTTTACCCAACAATAGCGAGGTTATGTGACACTTTAGTTATGGGAATTAAAGATCGTGTCAAGAATTTTGCTGATTATTATACCATAAATTCTATTGGATCTCTATTTCAATTATTTTTTACCAAAGAAACAGTATCTTTTCCTTCTGACATTTTAAAGTCGCAAAATAAGTTGTTTGAATCTCTATTTTGGGATTTATTAAAAAAAAATGTTTTTATTCCGCCTTCTCTGTATGAAACGTGTTTTATTTCTTATGCGCATTCTGATGAAGATATCGAAAAAACAATCGAATGTTACTCTGATTCTTTAAATAAATATATTCAATGAAATGTCCCCAAATATACGTGTCGGTACAAGAGGAAGTAAATTAGCATTAGCACAAACACAACTAATAATTAAATCTCTTTGTGAACAAAACGAATTTTTTGAGTATGACATTATTCCAATTAAGACCAAGGGCGATCTCGACAATTCTAAACCATTATTTTATCTGGATAAAAAGGGAATCTTTGAAAAAGAAATAAATGAATCAGTAGTGAAAGGAGATGTTGATTTTGCTATTCACAGTGTTAAGGATGTTCCAGCCACGATTCATAAGGATTTAGTCATAGCGTCTATTCCTCAAAGAGATTCCGTCATTGACGTTCTAATAAGTAAAAGAAGAAAAAAACTAGATGAACTTCCTAAGGGGTCTATTATAGGAACAAGTAGCTTAAGAAGAGCAATACAAATTATTTCTTTGAGAAATGATTTCAAAGTCAGACCATTAAGAGGAAATATCGATAGCAGAATTGAAAAAGCCTTAAAAGGACAATATGATGCAATTATTCTAGCTGAAGCAGGATTGAAACGATTAGGAAAAGAACAATACATTAGTGAAAGATTCAATCCTAAAAAATTTTTACCAGCAGCTGGACAAGGAGCCCTAGCAGTAGTTTGTAAAAAAACTGATAAAAAACTAGTTGAATTTCTACGGAAAATTGAGCATCCCCCATCTAGAATCTCAATTAATGCTGAAAGAGCTTTTATCTCTAAAATTGAAGGTGGTTGTCGATTTCCCATAGGGGCATACGCGAATTTGTCTTTAAAAAATTATAAAATTAATTTTTATGCTAAAATATTCTCTTCTGATGGTTCTGAAAATATATCAATAAAAAAAATTGGTGATTATGATAAACCAGAAAAGTTAGGTAATCGTGTTGCTCGTTTTCTAATAGAGAATGGTGCTTTAAGGTTAGCTAAAGGTTGGGATAAAACTCTAAATGAATGGAATAAAAAATAAAAAGTATGGTAAAGTATACATATGTGGAGCAGGACCAGGCGACCCATCATTAATTACTGTAAAATGCTTGGATTTAATAAAAAATTCAGATATAATTCTTTATGATCGCTTGGTTAGTAGTAGTATTCTCAAATTAATTCCAGAGAGTACCCCTAAAGTATATGTAGGCCGTTCGTCTGGTGATCCAACTACTAATCAATTCAAAACTAATCAATTTATGTTACAACATGCATTATCAGGAAAACAAGTTTTAAGACTCAAAGGAGGAGATCCATTTATTTTTGGGCGAGGAGGTGAAGAAGCAGAATTTTTATATGAGAATGCTATTGATTTTGAAATTATACCTGGAATATCTTCTGCTATAGGTGCAGCCATTTA
>JBIOXM010000176.1:0-3564 GCA_044869655.1 Nitrososphaeraceae archaeon
TATCTTGGTGTTGAAGTGTTTCTACTTCTTTAATATAAACATCATATATCCTAACGATTTGTTGAGAATACAATATATCATCATCAACATCAAAATGCCCTTGCCTAACAGGCAAACCATAGGCGAAATGAAGGTCATGATAGGCATTAGCTCCAGTAGTAATAATCCAATCAATGAAACCTCTTTCAATCAAAGTTGAAATAGATTTTCCGAGTCCTATAGGAGTCATCGCTCCTGAAATAGTTAAACAAGTAGTAGCATCAGTCTCAATCATTTTTTTGAACATCGCTGCTGCTTCTGATAATCGTCTAGCGTTAAATCCAGTAGATCCAAAGAATGAGATAAGATCGGAAATAGACATGTTTGGATATATATTTGGCGGATCAATTTTTTTTCCAGTGAAAGTATGTTTATTATCCACAGAAAATCATACAATTATCTGACTATTATAAAATTCGAATTGAAGATAATCATAAGTAAATATCTTCTTATAGTAATACTATTTTATTACTTTTCTATGACTGCTAATAAAAATAAAAAAAAAATTAATTACGAAGTTAGGGATTATAACATTCAAAGCTGTAATTTAAAAGAAGTTTTCCATCAAATGTCAGAATCAGGAGGATTTGAATCTGTAAACTTGAGTGACGGAATTACCATATTACAAAAAATGATAGAAGAGCCTAATTGTACAAAATTTTTATCTTTTGTTGGAGCAATAATCTCTACTGCCATAAGAGGGATAATTAAAGATATGATAAAAAAGAATATGTTCAATTGTATAATAACAACATGTGGCTCTTTAGATCATGATATAGCAAGATCTTTTGCTAACTATTACCCTGGAGATTTTAATATTGATGACTATCATCTTAAGAAAAAGAATATTCACAGATTAGGAAATATATTTATCCCTGTAGAAAATTATGGTCCTTTAATAGAAACTAAAATACAAGAATATCTTAATGAATTTTATCAAGAGAATAAACACTTTGCCTGTTATGAATTTATTGATTATATAGGAAGTAAATTAGGAGAAACATCTTTTTTATATTGGGCTCACAAAAACAAAATTCCTGTTATTGTTCCCGGTATAGTGGATGGAGCAGTAGGAAGTCAAATCTGGCTTTTTTATCAGAATCACAAGGACATGTATCTTGATATTTTAAAAGATCAAACTAAACTTTCTGATATTATATTTGAAGCAAAAAAAACAGGAGCATTAATGTTAGGAGGCGGAATATCTAAACATCACACTCTCTGGTGGAATCAATTTAGAGATGGACTAGATTACGCTGTTTATATCACTACTGCTAATGAGTGGGATGGAAGTCTTAGTGGGGCAGAAGTAAAAGAAGCTATTTCATGGAATAAGATAAGAGCAGATGCAAAGCAAGTTACTATTCATGGTGAAATTACAACCTTATTACCTTTTCTTTATTCATCTCTGAATACGCCTTCCTCTCGTTTTTAAATCCTCATGGTTTCATTCATATTCAAAGATGATTGTCAACAACTATCGCCTTTTCTTAATCTAAATTCGAATTTTGTTACTATCAACTTTGAGTGATTCAAGAAATAGCCATTACCTTAAAAAGGAAGTAAAAAATAGAAGTTTATTACATTGTTATCGGGCAATAAAGCATTATTTAGAATAAACTCCTTTCAATTTCAGACTAGGCATCTTCTTGTGATTGTGGTTCTAATTATAGCATTTTCTACTGCCTTTATTATAAGGTCATATCCAATAAAATATGGTTTTGCTTTAAACGAATTTGATCCATATTTTGATTATAGAGCTACTAAGTATATTATAGATAATGGCTTTGAAGCTTATTTAAATTGGCATGATTATCAGTCTTGGTATCCGGAAGGAAGATTTGTCCCTACAACTTCACAGGTTGCTCTTCACCTTATTGCAGCAACCATGTATAAAATTTTTGGTTTCGGCAGTTCACTTTTGGATTTTGTGATAATGTTCCCAGTAATAATTGGGTCTCTTACTACTATAGTTATATTTGCTCTAGTCCGAAATTTGAGTGGTACAACTGCGGGAATGTTCGCAAGTCTTTTGTTTGCTTTTATGCCTGCAATTATTCAGAGAGGCAATTTGGGATGGTTTAAGTCTGAGCCATTAGGACTTTTCTTGGCACTTTTATCTGTATACTTGTTTCTCTCTTCTATAAAAAGCAAAAATATAAAAAGAACTATTTTAATTGCAGCAGGGGGAGGACTAATTTTGGGATTGGCTAATTCCTCATGGGGAGGAATTCAATATTTTAGTATTCCCTTGGGAATTTTCTTTTTTGTGTTACCTTTTCTTAGAAAAGACTCAATATTTCTTTACGGAATTATAACTTTCACATTAATTACTTTAATCACAGCAGGTGCCTTTCCTAGGCCTGGTATCTCCTTTGTCATTGGACTCCCTGGCATCGCTCTTCTAGTTGGAATGGTATTTGCAATTGTAGGAACCCTCATAAGAGCGAAAAGTTCTCCTGCAAAAGCTAATCGAAATCTTATTGCAGCACTTGGCATTTTCATTTTACTTGCTGTTAGTATGTTTTTCATCGGGGCCTATCAACCCTCATCTTTCCGATATCTTGTTGCCGTAAATCCATTTTTGTCTTCTCATAATCCTTTAGTTGAATCAGTTGCTGAGCATTCTACGCCAACGGTAATTGACTATTTTACAGATTATTCAATCTTGTTGATATTTGCAGGATTTGGAGTTTGGTTTTCGTTTTCTAAGAGAACAGATATGACTATTTTTGCTTTAATTATAGGACTAACAGGTCTGTATGTCAGTGCAACATTTGCAAGACTAATGGTATATTCGTCTATAGCAATTGTAATACTCGCATCTATTGGGCTTTATGAATTAACACGCAGCATATTGCAAAGCAGGATTGAGAATCAAAACAAGATAAAGGAGAGAGAATTTAGAAAAAATATTAAAGAAGGCAAGTTTTTACCAGAAGTTAAACCTCTAGCCAAGATTTCCTTTGTGGTTATGATTGTCTTCCTAGTTTCTATTCCTTTGATTGATTATAATGGATTGATATATCCAAAGAATTTTAATTGGATAAGTTCAGCAGATATTCCTCCATCTATAGTAAATGGCGCAACAGGTTTTAGGATGCAAGTCGAAGATTGGGTCGATGCTGTAGATTGGATTAAAAACAATACCCCCAAGGACTCCGTAATAGCTTCATGGTGGGATTATGGATATTGGATAACGACATTAGGAAATAAAACTACTTTAGCTGATAATGCAACAATAAATCAGACGAGAATACAAACTATAGCGAAAATGTTAATGAGCGAACCGGAAACAGCAACTCTCATTGCTCAGGATCTAAAGGCTGATTATATATTAGTATATATTGTAGCAGATAGGCATAATGGACCGAATGGGAATTCGTTTTATACGTTAGGAAGTGGAGGTGACGAAAGTAAAAAACAATGGTTTATGAAGATTGGTGGTTTCAAGGAAAGAGATTTTGTTGAAGATGATGGATTTACTCCAAATGCCAATTTTTGGAATAATACTTTGCTTGGAAA
>JBIOXM010000177.1:0-5375 GCA_044869655.1 Nitrososphaeraceae archaeon
ACTTTTCCATTCTGCTTGATCTTACTTGTATGAAATCTCGCCCTACCAATTCCTAACAATTCTGAAGATTTGTTTAATATTAAAAGTATTGAATTTTCCTCAATATTCGGTGAAGCATAAAGAATAGAGTTTCCAAAAATATCTCTACCATAAAGAGTTAATTTTTCACCCTTATAATCTACAATAACAGATAAAAAATTGTTACTATGGTTTGCTACAATATCAAAAAATGTTATTGAAGGAATAAAATTTTTTTTTTGAATGTTACCTATATACAATCCTCCATAACAACTGCAAGGATAAAACATCAATTTTTTTAACCTTAAAGGAAGAAGAAATATGGATTTAATATTATCTTCAGACTCTTTTAATGCAAATACTTTATCAACAAGAAAATTAAAAATTCCCCATTTATTGAATTCTCTCCGTATTGAAGTCGTTTCTTCTCTTGTTAACTCTCTTATCATATCATTTCTCAATATTATTGACTCTTATCTTAGCTATGAAAAAACCTGCAGTATTGTGAATGTGAGGATAGAACCTTTTGGTAAATTTAATAGATTTATCCATAACTTTGTCTCCGAATTTTAATAATGAATCTACCCCACCATAATCAATGGACTCGATAGTAATATCAAATTTGTTTATAACAGAATCTATTATAAACTCATTTTCTTCAGGAGCTATTGAACATGTTGAATAAACCAATAATCCTCCTGGTTTAGTTACATAGAGAGCAGATTCTATCAGGTGAGATTGCTTAATACTGCATAATTTGATGCTTTCCTTCGTATATGTATTTTTTCTAAATGGATCTTTCTGCATTATTCCATCACAAGAGCAAGGAGCATCAAGTAACACTTTTTCAAATTTAAGATCATAATTGACTATTTTTTCTCCCTTCATATTCCATAAGACAGTATTAATGACTCCACATCTGGATAGATTAAACATCATTTTTCTTAACCTTTTTCTCTCTGATTCAAGAGCAAGAATCATTCCTTTATTATTCATTTTTTGAGCCATGAAGGATGTTTTACCTCCTGGTGAAGATGCCATATCCAATACCATATCATTTTCTTCAATCTTTAAAGATTCTACAGCAAGGCAGGAACTAAGATCTTGAATGTAATAATACCCAGACAAATACTCCATAGTAGCTCCAATTGGATACTTTGCTTCTTTAATAAGGAAAACTTCAGGTAGTATGGTTTTCTCTAGTTTAAAATCTTTTTCCAATAATTTTTGTTTGAGGGTTTCAATATCAATTTTTAATGTATTTATGCGAATATATTGATTCATAACTTTATTAGAGATATAATCAAGAAATTTTTCTGTATGTGGAACAATACTAAGATATCTAGCAATCATCCATTCCTTAAAATTATATTTAGTTGCTAATTCTTGAGATTTATCAGATTTAGGAAGAATAATACAAGACATTAATTTGAATGAGAAAGAGTAAATATTTTAATCAATCTAAAATAATATGATCTGAATTTTTTTTCCAAGTAACTAATACTCTTATAATTATTTTCTAAAATATCCATTGTCATGGTTCAATAATAATAATTCTAATTTAAAAATTCTAATATTATATCTTAAAGAATAAATAATTATTCTACGAATTTAAATATAAATCATCAGAGTCATTGGTAATTTTAACTGAACATCGTAATTAAAATCTAAAACTTTGTCTCATTGATCTTTTAGTAAAATCTGGAATGTTTATTGGGTGTTGTGTTATTATATGGTTGACAAGTTTGATAAGTTGCTTCTGTATATTTAATCTGTTAGTGAATTTTATAAAATAATCAGAACCTTAATTGTTCCCTTTTTTCTTTATAAGTATGTTTTAATTTTCACACTTAGATTAGTATATTTAGGACTTAAACTCCACTTGTATCCTAGATTAGTCATTTAATGTTATAGTAATGATTCGTGTTCCATAATACTACAAAAATTAATATATATAATAAGGATAATTCGTAAGTTTTACCTTACCGATGAATCGCTAAAAATAACTTTCTAATTATAACCAAAATGCTTTCTATTTTTTGACAATGATCAAGTACTCCAAGAATAAATTGCAGGGCCATTTAAAGGGGGGTTAGTAAATAGCGATTAAAATGCTAGTTTTAATAAATTTTTTAACAGGACCTGTTAAATCTAATTAAGAATATTTAATCATTTTTTTAAAGCATTTCAACCATGACATACCATTAAAAGAATAATAAATTGAGTTATTATTCAAATAAAAATCTATTAATATTTATACCATAAACTATGTAATAGATGAAATTTGATTCAACTCAAATCCTAGTTAGAATTGGCAAAAAAAAAGTCTCGGATTTTATTGAATCGGCCAATATAATTAATTCCAATGAAAGTATTTCTAAAATCTTAGGGAACCTTATAAAAATGAACAAGTATGGGGTGTATTTTAAAAATGGAAATAAAATAACAACTATTAATTTACGAGATATTCTTGCCGCTAGAGATGTACATTCACAAAAATTAAGTTCTATTGCAAAAATTACTCCTACAATCGAGGAAGATAGCAATATTGGGAGAGCAGCAAGTCTAATGAGCCTCTATAGGCTGCGGTCAATTCCAGTAATTGAAGATGGAGAAATTATTGGACAACTCACTACGAAATCAATTGTTAAATCTATGGAACATACAGATATTCAGATTAGAGCTACTAAAATAATGACAGCCAATCCAATAAGCATACATGAAAATGATTTAACACTAACTGCTAAAAACCTCATGATACGACATAGGATTGATCATATACCTATTGTAGAAGAGAAATTGAAAGGAATTGTTACTTCATTTGATATTGCAAAAATACTTCTTACCGCAGATAACTTGGATAATGTATACCGAGGTCTTACAGAACATAGTAGGCCTCTAGAATTTCCTGCTAAAGGTATTGCGGACAGTAATACTACAACATCTAGTGTAGATGATTCTATTGCTAATGTAATTCAATTGCTTAACTCTAATAACTCGACTTACTCCATCGTTACATTAGGCAATGAAATTCAAGGGATAATAACCCACAGAGATATAATTTCCTTACTTGGAGAAAAGATTGAAGAAGATGTTCAGTCCTATATTATCGGGTTACCTGATGATCCCATCGCATCTGAGTTAGCAAAAACAAAGTTCAATACACTTGTAAAGTTACTAAGAAAGACAATGCCAGATCTAGAAGAAGCGAGATGTAGAATCAAATTATCGCCTGTAAGAGGTAGAATAAAAAAATATGAAATTGAAGTTAGTATATTTACACCAACTAATAGATATAGTTACACTAACGAAGGTTCAGACCTTGCTATAATATTTGACTTGATGAAAGATAGTTTAAAAAATAAATTAACCCAAAAGAATCAAAAACATCAAAAATAATGAAAAAACAAAAACTTTTTTAATATTTACCATTTTTACACTAGATTATTACTGTATTTACCTTTTCCCATATTTCTATAAAATAATAGGAAAACTAATAATTTGAGAGGATATTAAAAAATAGGCATATTTAATAGCTTGCTTCACCTATAGTATGTAATGGATTTTTCTTCTACAGGATCTATAATGTATTGTAGAACATGTAAAGAGTATATGGTTATTAATGTTGATGAAAAAAATCCAAAGAATTACAAATGCTCTCGGTGCCACGTTGAACTCCTTCCGGTACTAGATAACTAGATAACATAATTTTTTTTTTGGTTTTTATTTGATAGTGCGAAAACTTATACAAGATAAGCAAATTACAAGTTGGGTTTCGCTTAGTGCTATAATAGATTTTTGCTATTATATTTTATAAGATAAAATGTAATTGAGATTCATTTATTATAAGATATTATGAATAAAGTCATAGTTATTGCCATTGTGAAAAACCATACAAGTTTATTCCAATTAAAAATTTTTTGTCCATCTAATACTCCAAATGGTAGTAAATTAAACATAGATATCCAGGCGTTAAAACTTGCTCCAATATTAAAATAAAGTAAAAATGGATACAAATAAGAAAGTAAAAGAAATAAAAATCCCATTACTAAATTAGTTATAGGTCCTATCAAAGCAACTTTTCCAAGCTTTTCTTTATCTGAGATACCAACAATGACGGCTCCTGGTGCAATAAATTTAAACGGAATGAATGGAATAGCAGATATTGCGGTTACAATTAAACCATATACTTCTGCTCTAAACTCAGCCCAACTTCCATAAAAATTAGCTAAAAATTTATGGGCCAGCTCATGAAATAGAAATGCTATTATAAAAATTACTAAAAACTCAAAGGAGATATAGCGATAATTATTAAATGACATTCCTACTAACAATACTAAAGAAGTTGCCACAAGGAGGTGTTTTATTTCTGTTCTAGAGAATCGAATATTGATAGTTTTACTAAAATTATTAAGAAAACTATTTGTTGTGAAATTATCATGGAAGAGATTCGTTTTTCTTTTTTCAGTAAATCTATCAATAGCACTACAGGAATGACTAATTGGAAGACGATGATCAGTACAAAAAAATTCTTTACAATAATTACATTTAAAAAGAAAATCTGAACCATTACATAGATGACATTTCATAAATGACAATCAAAAAAGCAAGATATATGATTGCCGATTGTAAATAAAGAATAATGTAACATATGTCCAATTATTAAAATTTCTATAAAAATACTAAAAGAATTAGTATCGCTGATTTCCTTAGCAAAGGATAATATCATCATCTGTCTGCATAGCAACAATGTATAAATGAGATATTAACGGATATCTTCCTTAATTTATTTTCTTCATGAAAGTAAACTCGATTTTTATATTCCGCCCTATAGTATCTCACTCAGCTCTAAAAATAGACTTCAAAAATCCAAACCTTCTATAATCATCAACCAATATTTTAGATAAATGTGTAGTTATATCTGATAAACTGAGTATACTAACAATTTGTTGATCCTGCTCTAATACTGGCAACCGTTTAATTTTGTAATTGGTCATTTTCTGTGCAGCAGTTTCAATTGAATCATACGACATTATTGTAATTAGTGGAGAAGACATTAATTTATCTACTTTTATTTCATTGGGCAAAGTATTTGTTATACAAACCTTTTTTATAATATCTCTTTCTGTGATGATCCCAATTGGAAACTTTGAAGGGTTGATTACAATAACGGAACCTACTTTATTTTTTACCATTAACTTAGAAATATCTAATGCAGTTATCTCAGAATCAGATTGTATACTAACGAGATTTTTTTTAGACATTAATTCACTAACTGCACTCATAAGTTTATTGCGATCTAGTTACTTTTGTAGTTAACTAATATATCTATTTGATTCTACCTAAGAATATTTATA
>JBIOXM010000178.1:0-4305 GCA_044869655.1 Nitrososphaeraceae archaeon
CAAATCCTAAGCAATTTCAATCTTTAGAAAATCCACCTGATCGCGTTACAGTATATTTCAGTGAACCTATTGTTTTACCATATAGCCAAATTTCTGTAATTGATTCGGAAGGAAATAGAGCAGATGAAGGAAATCCAGAAAATTATAATGGAGATACTTCTACTATTTCGGTACCATTAAAAACAGGAATAGGTGAAGGAACTTTTACTATTAACACTAAAGTACTCTCTGCAGTTGATGGACACGTGGTTGATGGATCTGTAGTTTATAGTATTGGCGGGGGAGAGGCAGATTTTAGTCAAATAAAGTCTAAATCCAAAGACATTTTTGATTTATTATCAATAGATAATTCTCTTAGTAGGATACCAGGATATGTAGGTCAGATTGTAATAGTTGGAGCCTCATTCATATTTCTGTGGATTCAAAAACCTTTATCAAAATATGAATGGATCAAAAGTTTACTTCAACCAAATTTGTATCTAATAAGAAGAGATTTAATAAAATTGATTATTATTGGAAATATTCTGGTACTTTTTTCTATTATTGCTACGGTACTAATTCAAGCTTCTGCTATAGGAGGTTCTGTATGGGATGTATTAACTACAGAATTTGGAAAGATTATCCTTATTCGTTTAGGATTGGCTTTAATATTATTAGGATTTTTACTATTTTGTTATAAAAAATTTAAGATCTCTAAAAAAGAAAAAGATAAAGTTGTATATTTTATTGCTATAATGTGTCTCGGATTGAGTTTATTATTTACTAATAGCATGATATCTCATTCTGCAGCATTAAAGAGTTTTGGTCCTATTCTAATAGATTATTTCCATGGAATAGCTGCTTCATTTTGGATTGGAGGTTTGATTTTTTTGACGTTTATTTTTGTTTCAAAAATATTTTTAATCAAAGATGAAGAATTAAAAGCAAAAATCATTTCCATGGTAATTCCTCGATTTTCCGTTATTATAATACCCGTGTTAGGCAGTATATCTATAACTGGACCAATCTTATTGTGGTCCATCGAATCTAATCTTTCTACTACAATTGCTTCATTATATGGCAAAATATTGATTGTAAAATTAATACTTGCTGCTATCATGATAATATTAGGAGGTTATCATCAATTCATAACCGAAAAAAGAATTTCTACATTATCAATAAAACAAATAGGAGAAAAAGGTCATACGAAACAAACACTGGCAAATCAACCCAACTTTTTAAAACGATTTATTTGGACTTTGAGAATTGAAACACTTGTCGGTCTGTGCCTTTTGTTTGTAGTTTCTTTAATGACTAATATGGTATTGCCGTCAGGTGAACTGCCATCTTCAAACATTACCAATAGTAGCCAAACTGTAAACCTTGCAAACCAAGTCCAAAATAATAATGATATTTATTCTACTGTTGTCTACAGCGAAAATCAGAAAATACAAATCAATTTAAACCCGGGGAGATTGGGAGAGAATAAAATATTTGTAGAATTTTCTGATTACAATAATAATCCAGCAGCTAATATAATTAATGCTACCCTCAAATTATCACAAATAGAGCGAGGGATTGGACCAATTCTTATAGATATGCAAAAAATTTCTAATGGACGATTCAATGCAGTAGTTCCATTTAGTGCATTGGGATTATGGAATGTCGAGATACAGGGAAAGACAATACAGCCTAATACTCCAAATACTATTGCTACCTTTGAAATAAATATAAAACCACGAATCTCTGATTTACAATTTAACATAACCGAATACAAAGCTCCTCAAAACAGTCTGTTGCTTGATCCTGTGTATCAGGCTAGTACTAATTCCATTTGGGTAGGCGATTCCCTCCCAGGTAGTGGAAGATTGTGGAAATTTGATATTGAGAATAAGAATTATCAAGTGTATACAATCAATGGTATAAATCTAATCACCTTATCTGTTTTTGAACCAAAAAATCCTAACATCTTGTGGTTTATAGATCCAACCTCTAATTTATTAGGTAAATTCAACACTGATACTAATAAAACTGAAACATACGAATTACCGAAAAAAGGAGTCATATCGGGATTGACAATAGATAACAGTGATAATATATGGATGAGTATTATACAAGATAATTCACTTCTTAAATTTGATATAAATAAAAAAAACTTTGAAACGTTTAGGATCCCTACAGAAAATTCAAGACCATCAAGTCCTATTTATGATGAAAACAATAATTATATCTGGTTTGCAGAATCGATAGGAAAAATAGGAAGATTAGATATACAAACTAAAACAATTAGTGAGTATCCAAATGTCACAGAATCAAATACCTTGGAGAGGACTATCTTATCCGAACCAACAGCATTATTGTTAGACGGAAAAAATTCAAATCTCTATATTAGTGACCACGAAAAAAATTCTGTTATTCAATTTAATACGTTTACTTCGGTATTTAAAGAATATCATTTAACCGATATTAACGGATTAGCATTTGGAATGGCTCTGGATGTATATGATAATTTATGGATAGCTCAACATGTTTCAGACACACTAGCCATACTAGACCCAAATACCGGAGAAACTATCAATATAGATGTTCCAACGTCAAATTCTTTTGTACAATATCTTGTGACTGACTCTAAAAAAGATATCTGGTTTGCAGAGCAGCGGGGCAATGCGCTTGGAAAAGTTACAATCAAATTTATTCCTAATAATTCTCCAAACATGGCATTTAACCCAAATTCAGTAACTGATAATAAAAATAATAATCAGACAGCCAATAAGATTATCAATAAAAACATATTTAATAAACTTAATTTTAACGATTTTTTTGGTCCTTTAATTATAATTGCAATTGTTACCTCAACAATATTATATGTAAATAGTAGTGAGCAATTGAGAAAAAAACAGTTAGATATAGAAAATATTGAAGAGAAAAGAAAACTAAAAAGTAACAGGACAAAATAAATTTATTTATATTTTGTTTTAAAAGATAAAGAAAATAGAATCTATAAAAGATAGAATAAAATTAGTAAGAATCCAATTGTAAAGGCATACTCAAATATTAAAATGTTATTTTTAGAAAATAAGTAATAACAGCAAAAAAATAATAAATGTCTTACATAAATAACTAAATATTTAAAAAAATTTAATTCAATGATATATTAGTATAATAAACACTATAATAAACATATTGAATAATTAATCTGATTATTATAAATATTAAAAAGGAATGAAAAAATAGTAAGTGAGTTATGAAATTAATACAAACAAAATTATTATTTGATGGTAGAAATGAGAAAAAGAATTGTTTTATTGGGATCGAAGGACAGGAAATTAAATTTGTAGGTCATAACCAACCATCTGGAACACACGAAATTATAGAAAATTGTGAAGCGGTAACCCCTTCATTTATTGATGCTCATAGTCACATTGGTATGGTTAGAGCTGGAGAACCTTCAAATGAACAAGAGGCAAATGAACATATGGATTCAGTCTCTCCTTTATCTAACGCTTTGCATAGTATATATATGGATGACCCTTCATTTCAGGAATCTGTTGAATCAGGTATTCTGTATTCAGTAGTGTTACCTGGTAGTGGAAATATAATTGGGGGTAAAGCTGTTTTGATCAGAAATTTTTCGTCAAATATAACTAATGCTTTTATTTCAGATATAGGAATTAAAACAGCTTTAGGATATAATCCAAGAAGTACTATAAAATGGAAAGGAACACGCCCATCGACAAGAATGGGAGCAATAGCAGTTCTTCGTGACAATCTCATGAAAGCTAAAAAAGCAACAAGACTTTTAGAAAAAAAGAAAAAATTAATTGAAGAAATTGACCCACAATTAGAACTTTTTATAGATATTTTGAAAAAAAAATACAAACTGATGGTACATGTTCACAAAGAAGATGATGTTATGATATTGATAGAATTAATTAAAGAATTTAAAATAGAAGCTATTGCAAATCATTTATGTGATGTTCATAATGATAACGTATTCCAGCAATTACGGGTGAATAAAATTCCTATAATATATGGGCCGTTAGATTCATTCCCATACAAAGTGGAATTAAAACATGAAAGTTGGAAAAATATAGAAAAATTATTAAGATCAAATTCTAAATTTGCGTTAATGACAGATCATCCTGTCTTATTACAAAGAAATCTCTTTTATTGTTTAAGACATTTGTTAAGATTTGGGACTTCAAAAGCAGAAGCAATTTCTAAGATAACAAAAGAACCTGCTGAAATAATTGGAGCACCAAACTTAGGTCAAGTAAAACCGGGCTTTAAAGCATCCCTTACTCTTTGGAACAATGATCCATTTTT
>JBIOXM010000179.1:0-12152 GCA_044869655.1 Nitrososphaeraceae archaeon
GATATTTCTTATGCTAAACGTGCTGTTCGAGATAAAGATTTTGAAAATGCAAAAGCAGAAGAAGGATTTAGAAGGATTATAGAGGTTGTTGTTTTAGAGGCAATAAGACATGGTTATGATTATACAGGTAAAATCATCTGGATCACGGGTATGGATAAAGCTGATGTTGATGATGCTTTGTTAAGACTTTCCATGAAAGGTTTAGTGATAAGAAAGGAAAAGAAAAACTTTTTCAGTAAAGAAGAATATTTTGAACTCTCTAAAGAAATAGCGTTAAAGGTAGGAACATTTAAACGCTCAGGTTTTATGGGAAAATCTCGCGAAGTATCACCTCCGGTTCAACAATTAAAAGATATCAGTGAAATATTAGCTAAAATGAGAGATTCTGTAGAACAAGGCGATGTCGATGCAACTATAGCATATTTTGATAAATTGATAAACCCTTCTATTCATGGAAGTACAATGATTGAAAAATTCTTTAATGAACATAGAGATTTAAGACTCTACCAAAATCGCCTTAAGGACAAAGGCCAAGAATATTTAAATTCTCATAAAGCTGATTTTTTAAAGTTGATGATAGAAATCGACAGTAAAGTTAGAGGAACCCATGTCTCTAATAATGTAATAGATAATTAAAATCGCTCTTGACTAAATGAATATAGAGGTTCAATGCATTAGTAATATATAATGTGTTTATTCTGATAATAGTATGCCAAAAATATTTGCTGATGTCAGCGAGAAAGAAATTACTCGATCAATTGCTACAATGTTTATGGAAACAATGAATGAATATACAGACTCTGATGTTATTATTATTGGTGCTGGTCCCGCTGGTTTATCTGCCGGCCGGGAGTTAGGTAAATTAGGACTTAAAACCTTAATTATAGAACAAAATAATTATATTGGCGGTGGATATTGGGTAGGAGGTTACATGATGAACCCTGTTACGGTACGATCACCTGCTCATAAGATTTGGGATGAATTAGGAGTTCCCTACAGAATTATAAGAGAAGGGCTATATGCTACATGGGGTCCTCATGCTTGTTCAAAGTTAATCGCCGCAACATGTGATGCTGGTGTCCGATTTTTGCAATTAACAAAATTTGATGACCTAGTTATAAAAAATAAACGAGTCTCTGGGGTGGTAGTGAACTGGATGCCAGTTTCTGCATTACCTAGAAATATTACTTGTGTAGATCCGATTGCATTCGAAAGCAAGATTGTTATCGATGCATCAGGTCATGATTCTGTTGCCGTAAAGAGATTGATGGAAAGAGGTTTTGTAAAATGGAAAGGAATGGATCCTATGTGTGTTGAGGGGGGAGAAGATGCAGTAGTAAATCACACAGGCGAAGTATTTCCAGGTCTAATTGCAACAGGAATGTCGGTAACTGAAACTCATGGACTTCCTCGTATGGGACCTACGTTTGGTTCAATGTTATTATCAGGAAAAAAGGCTGCTGAAATTGCTGCTCGCAAGCTAAAAGAAGTTCCACAAATTCCAAATTGAAATAATAAGGAAAATACTTCCTTTTTCCTCTTTCTCTTCTACTTTGTGTCTTACAACACTGTCATTCACGATGTTATATTGTAAATACATTAAATTTTATAACGAATCCTCTTGGCAAGAACTAAAGATTGAAAAGATTATAGCCTGTCTTAAACAAATAATACGAAACAATGTAATAGAAAATGAAAAAAACTTTATCTTATATTTGAATTCATTTGAAAAAGAAAAAAATCTCGCATTTTATGAGCAAGCAATTGTTCACGACTTAAAACAACCACTATACATTTATGATTTGCATGATTCTACTTTCTCTTCTCAAGAAAAAAATTTCATTACAGATAACAAGAAAATGGAATATATTGATTGCTTATTATATGACGGATTTATAATGCAAAATTTAATTCGAAAATTAATAAAAAACCCTGAGCATGAATTAACATTAACAAAACTTCACATTATAATTACTGATAAATTATTATGCACATTTGATGAGTCGGATTGGAGATATCATGCCAGATCGCTCATATGTGGAAACCCGACTTTGATTTCCACTTCTGGAATTGAAGAAGGACTTGCGAAACCTAGGGATTATTATTATAAATTATATTTTTTTAGAGAAGTTGATAATATCGTGGAAGAACTTAAAAAAGAATATAATGGACAGTTAATAAATTATAACGACCCACGAATAAATGATATTGTTGAAGGGTTGGTTCTTCAATCACTTTTTTATTTCATCAATTCAGGAGATCCATTTTGCGACGATAAAAATTGCAGGTTTTTTAATGCCCATTATCAAGATGATGCTATTAGAATAAATATAAAAACGAAAAAGATATGCCACAGACATACAATTCTCCTAAATAAATACAATCAAAGTCTTTTGGTTAAGAACAATAGTAATTCTAAACATGTAATAAAATAGAAACAATATATCGAACCAATTATTAACTGGTCTATATTTTTATCAATAACATATAGAATGCAAGTCCAGGATGAGATTAATGAGAATGCTTATGACACTATAGATGCTTCTGATAATCAAAAATTAAAAACTTATGATGTTATCATAATTGGCTCTGGTCCAGCTGGTTACACCGCAGGAGTATATACTGCTCGTGCTAAACTAAAGACTTTAATAATATCTGGAAGTTTACCTGGAGGACAATTAATGACAACTAGCGAAGTTGAAAACTATCCTGGTTTTCCCAATGGAATTTTTGGGCCCGAATTGATGATGAACATGAGACAGCAAGCAGAAAGATTTGGTTCTATTATTGTTGATGACGAAGTAATAGAAGTTAATTTTAAACAAAAACCTTTTTGCGTAAGAACCCATTCAGAGGTATATTTGTCGAAAGCAATATTAGTTTGTACAGGAGCGACTCCACGAAAATTAGGTATCATGGGAGAAGAGGAATTTGGAGGAAGAGGTGTTTCCTATTGTGCTACTTGTGACGGTCCTTTCTTTAAGGGAGAAGAAATTGCTGTTGTCGGAGGAGGAGATACTGCCCTTGAAGAGGCTACATTTCTAACAAAATTTGGAAAATCTGTAAAATTAATACATAGACGTAACTCGCTTAAAGCAAGCAAAATATTACAAGAAAAATCATTTGATAATCCCAAAATTCAATTTATGTGGGACAGCACGATCACTAAAATAAAGGGCAATAAAAAAATTTCAACAATATCAATCAAAAATGTAAATACTCAAGAAGAACGGGAAATAAATGTTGGAGGTTTATTCATAGCTATTGGACATGAGCCCAATACTAAAATATTTAAAAATCAACTTGAAATGGATGATCATGGTTATATTGTTCTAAAAGGAAACTCGAAAACTAGCATTGAAGGGGTATTTGCAGCAGGTGATGTACATGATTTTCGTTATAGGCAAGCTGTGACGGCTGCTGGATACGGATGCATGGCAGCACTCGATGTTGAAAAATGGCTAACAGAAAAGAAAAACGATAGCTTCTCATGATAATTTAATATTAAAAAATTTTAAAAAAAACATTCTTTTAATTGGATTTGAATAATGATGCTCAAATTCCAAATAAAAGAAAATTGCCTCAACAGAAAATGAATATTTTTACTCTTTTAGTAAAATAACTCCGAAAGATACTTTGCATTGTTCAGAGCCTCATCGTATTCTTGATATGTAAAAATATTTTGTTCTTTATAGAGACTCTTGAATTTTCTTCCATCATCAGCAAAAATCCCTACTATTATCCCCTTTTTAATTTTATTTCTAGTTTCTAGCATTGCTGACATTACGGAGCCAGAGGAGGGACCAACCAAAATATTCTCTTTGCTAGCAAGTTCTTTGACCATTGTAAAAGAGTCTTTATTAGTTGCAGTATACCATTCATCCACTACTGTCTCTCGTCTTTTAAAAAGATCTGGCATAGATGACTCTTCAAAATTTCTTAATCCTTGCAGTAAATGATTTCGTTGTGCTTGAATTGCAACAATTTTGATATTATGGTTCTTTTCTTTCAAATATAGGCCAGTACCTGTTATAGTTCCGCCAGTTCCACAACCTGTAAGAAAATGAGTGATCTTGCCATTAGTTTGATACCAAAGTTCAGGGCCCGTAGTATCATAATGAGCCATAAAATTAGCATCATTTTCATATTGATTTGGCATATAGTAAATATCTGGCCTTGGAGTAGCTATTGCCTTTGCAAGGGCAATACTCTGATCCGTTCCTGCTCCCACTCTTGGACATAAATCGTCCGAAGTTTCATGTATTATAGCTCCTAATTTTTTAAGTATTAACTTTGTTTCAGCACTTACTTTTTCTGGAATAACTATTTCAACCTTGTATCCCAAAGATGATGAAATACCTGTTAATGCTATTCCTGTATTTCCTGAAGTGGGTTCTATAATTATGCTTTTTTCCTTCTTGATTATTCCTTTTGATTCTGCATCTTTGATCATCCAAAATGCTGCCCTGTCCTTAACAGAACCAAAAGGATTATGCCATTCTAATTTAGCAAAAAGTTTTATGCTATCTGTTGAAAAAGAGGATAGTTCTACTAAAGGAGTATTTCCTATTTTTTCTATTACTTGATTACTTGTAGTTGTTTGCGTCATTTTATTTTGCCTTTTTTATTACAAATTCTAAATCTGATTCTTTTTTATTTACAGATATTAACTCATGTCCATTTCGGTTTACCCATCTAGAAATATCTTCTTCTGATTGCGGATCATCAGCAACAACCTTTAATCTTTCCCCTATAGTCATTTTTTCCATTTCTATCTTTGTTCTAAAAACGGGTTCAGGACAGTAAAGTCCTCTTACATCAATGACTTTTTTAAATTTACTGTTATTACTATTATTACTGTTATTATCCACTTGTTTCCAATATAAAAAGAAGCTCTGGCAATATAAAATGGTTATGACATTCATTATATAGTAAATTCATCTGAAAATATCTCTATTTTCTTTTCTTATGATTTTTTTAATTGAACTATTACTTTTCGAATATGGAAGATTTCTAACTATTGCTATTGGTATACCTTCTGTCTTACCCATAACTAGCTCTGCGGCTCCTGCTATTTCATCAACAATAGCTATTTCTGTAACTTTCAGAATTTTACCAAACATATCCCGTTTCCCTTTATAATTTTTCAAAGCATTAATCCCTGCAATACCTATTGCAATATTCGTCTGACCCATCCGAAAGGGACGACCGAAGGTATCAGTTATTAAGACAGCGATATTTTTTCTTGTTTTTTCATATATTTCTTTTTTTAGTTTATTGGCAGATTTATCCGGGTCCTTAGGTAGAAGAAGTACTAGATTTTTATTTTTGCTTACATTACTTTGATCTATACCAGAATTTGCACAAATAAAACCATGTTGTGTTTCTGTAATGATGGTATTGTTAAATACTCGAACAATTTTTCGAGATTCTTTAAGTATTAATTCCATAATTCGGGGGTCCTTATTAGTTTTTTTGGCTAATGCTATCGAGCGAGAGGAAGGAAGAATGTTCTTCAGAGAGACTGTCCGTCCTTCGTTTTTTGAAATAATTTTTTGAGCTATGACTATTATATCTCCATTTTTTATAATCTGATTGTTACTTTTTAGTGATTGTAAAAGAGTCTTTAATAATTTTACTTTTGGATTTATATTTATATTTATGGGTATTGGAATTATTTCGATTTTTTTAAGCATTAGAGTTTGTTTTTTTTAAATTAGTGTTTAAAATCCATTTACCGAATCTTTTTTCCAATAAATTCTTTAGTAGTGATAAGTTCCTTAATTCGACTACATCATCTGCTTTATTTTTGACTAATTCAACAGGACAAAAACCTACCGTATAACCTGCTATGTCAAAAAGTTTTATGTCATTAGCTCCATCAACAACTACCACAATTTCTTCTTTTTTCAAACTCAATTGTTTTATTATTGGTCTAACAACAGCTGATTTATCAGAAGTAACTTTTATGTCTAGATCATCTAATAATCCATTTTTAAAAATTAAAACATTAGAAAAAATTAAATCCAATCCTAATTCGTCCTTCAATCTGTCTGTAATAATTGTAAATCCACCTGAAACAGCAATCATTTTCCATCCAGCATCTTTTAGAGCTAAACAAAGATCTTTTGCTCCTGGCATAATTTCTAAATTTTCTGCTATTCGTTTGGCATCATCAAATTTTATACCTTTTAAGGCATTAACTCTTTTTCTTAAACCTTCCTCCCAATCTATGTCCCCCCTAATTCCTTGTTTTGTAATATCCCAAATTTCCTTTTCTTTGGAAGGGCCAAATACTTGCGCTAAAATGGGTAAGTATTCCGCATTAAGTAATACTCCTTCCACATCAAATATTATTAACATAGATATTTGCTTAAGCGACTATTTAACCGTATATTAAGCTTGTCTGATAAATTATGAAGGTTCTTGCAAAAATTTTTACCTTAATTAAACTAAAACTAATTTCTATCTACCAAGTAAAAAATAATAATGTGAGTTTTGAGATTTACTATTTATACTATGGAAAATCCTCAATTAATTTTTTATTTTCTCATTATTTCTATTGCGGCGGGAGTTTTTTCAATGTGGATATATCTTTTATTCTTTATGATCAAATCTCTTGCTCAATCACCAAGGTTAGAATGTATTAAGAATAACAAAAACAACTTTCCGAGGGTGAGCATTATAGTTCCAGCTAGAAACGAGGAAACTTATATTCGTAAATGTGTAGATAGCTTATTAAAACAAGTCTATCCAGACTATGAAATAATTTTAGTTAATGACGAATCATCGGACAAAACATTAGAGATTATGAATGAATATAAAAAATCAAATAATAAGATAAAAATTGTCAATGTTAATCAACCTACTAGCGATTGGATTGGAAAAAATTGGGCCTGTTATCAAGGTTATCTAAACTCAACTGGTACGTTATTATTATTTACAGATGCTGATACTTACCATGCGGAGAATACAATGTACTCCGCTGTACAAAATATTAACCAATATAAATTAGATGCAATAACGGTTATGCCTTGGTTAAAATGTAATGATTTTTTTACGTACGTCACTCTTCCAATATTAACTACTTTCCTGCATACCAGATTTTCTCCATTAAAAGTAAATGATGCAAATTCAAAGATGGGATATTTTTTCGGTAGCTATTTTATTATTACTAGGAAAACCTACCAAAAAGTTGGTTGTCATGCTGCCGTAAAACATGAAATTATTGAAGATGGTGCATTAGGTAAAAAGGTAAAAGAAGAAAATTTTAAAATAAAGATGCTTAGAGGGGAAAATTATGTTCAAGCAATTTGGGCACGAAATTCCTCTGAATTATTTAATGCAATAGATAGACTGGCCATAGCTATCTTCAATGAGAACAGGATAAAATACACTCTTTTGAGCGTCGCATTGTTTTTTTTATTGATATTCCCGTTTTTAATGTTTTTTATATCGCTAACATTAATTGTAATTCTTCCAAGTGCATTTGATTTTGTAGTATTGTTCATTACAGGAAGTACTTTATTTATTTTAGTGATAACAAATTTAATCCAGCTAAATAGTACATTATTAGCAAACAAGATTTATTCTTTAGGTGCTCTAGTGGGAGCAATAATTATAGTTTCCAGATTTTTAGTGAGATTATTAAATCCAAATAGAAGTCTTGTAAATTGGAGGGATAGACTTTATAAAATTTCGTCAAATCAATCATCGCCACTATGATAATCGGCTGATGAAAAAATGATTATTTTCCTTTTTTATTGATACAAATTTATTTATAAAAATTTTATTTTCTGTCTTGGATGCTAAAATGTATCTTTTATATGAATGGATTGATTTTTTTATACCAATTCTTTTAGTTGCTAACACTATGTCAGGAATAATCCCTTTTATAAGATACAAGTCATTGTTTTTATGCGTTAAATCTAGATTATTATATTGTTTATCAATACAGAATGCTTGTGTAATTTTTCCAGGGCCATTTGTTAATGCTCTAATATCATGCAAATTACGATTTTCCTTCATAAATTGGATTCCTTCTTTTGGCTCTATTCCTCTTATCAGGACAGCACCAGCAATCTGATTTTTTGATTTTGCAGTAACATTGAAACAGTAATGATTTCCATATGTAAAATAAATATAGGATCTTCCGACAGGACCAAACATTCCCATATTTCTTTTCGTCATCCCTTTGTAGGCATGACTAGCTTCATCATTTTTGTACCCATATGCTTCAGTTTCTACAATAATGCCTGATAACTTAAGTTTTCTATTATTATTCTTTATTATTCTAACCAATTTTTTGCCTATAAGTTTTTTGGCTACTAAATTTGTATCCTGTAGAAAAAATTCATAATTTAAAATGTTCAGATCCAATAATTTTAGTATTGGAATTAAAATTATTAATAAATTTGGGAATAATATACTCGGTGATTGATTTAAATAGTCTTGGGTAGTACTAATTGTGTTTGCAAAAAAATCTTGGGATTAATTATGAACTCAAATTACCATTAATACTAATTCATACCCCCTTTGGACTTAAGTTTTTTGACAAGGTAGCAAATTCTAGACTAGGTAAAATTTATGCTACATTGAATATTTATTTAATGCCCTTAATAACAGCGTTAGCTGTTTTTTTAATTATGGGATCTCTTCTTGTCTTATTTTCAAATGATTCTGCAAGAGAGGGTATTCGCGAAATTGGTCCCCAAGGCAATCTTTTAATTCCAGGATTAAATCCCATTCTACCCTGGACATACGGCTGGATTGGATTAGTTATTACAATTATAATTCATGAAGCAGGCCATGGAGTTGTTGCTAGAGTTTATAATACCAAGGTCGAATCTACAGGTATAGTATTGTTCTTAGGGATACCTATTGGTGCATTTGTAAATATCCAACAAGATGAATTAAATAAAACAACTTTTAAACAAAAAAGTGCCATCCTTACTGCAGGACCATTGAACAATATGATCCTGGCTGGTATCTCCCTTGGATTACTTTTTCTTTTGGTATCCTCTCTTACTCCTATTTCTCATATTAAAGGTAATGAAACAGGCATTACTGTTTTGACTGTTGGAGAGAATTCATTAGCCAAATCCATTGGTCTTTCAAAAAATTCTCTTATTACTCATATCAATGCGGAATCTATAGAAGATGTTCAAGAACTCAGGACGATGTTAAGAGACAGTTTAGGTACGACAATACAAATTAGATGGACAACAGAAGACGGTATGGAACAAATAAAGTCTCTTAAACTTCCACCATCTATTCCACAAAGTAAAGGTGTATTAGGAGTAACCCTTACAGATGCATTTTTTGATCCCACTTTGGTACTAAATAATTACAAAAATCTTTTTTTGACTAATCCATTAGCAATCCTTATGCCTCCGACCTTGCAACAAAATCTTGTTCCTTATTCAGAAAGTATGTCTTCTTATTATTCTTCCAGTTTATTTGGTCCAGCATTCCCATATATTGCAAATTTGCTGTTTTGGATTTGGTTTATCAACTTTAATGTAGGTATATTCAATGCACTTCCTATAACGATGTTAGATGGTGGTCAATGGTATGGAACTTTACTTGAAAACAAAATTAAAACGAATAGGAAGATAAAACCATTTACCATTTTAAGTATTGTTTTTGTTATTATTGTAATATTATCTTTTACTCTACCATGGGTTTTAAGATGAAATAGAATAGCAAATAATTTCATTTATCTTGTCCCTGGATTAATTAATATATGACTAAAACTATATTAATGGAGATATAAATAATAAGTATAATTCAATTTATGTTTATTGATACTTTATTTTAAAATAAATATAAAATTGATATTTGAATAAAAAAAATTTGATTAATATGAAAAAAAATAATGGAAATGGTAATGAAAAAAACATTTATGATAAATCAATTTATAGAGAAACCAAAAGTGAACTACTCGAGAAAAGTTTTAGGAACCATAAATATGTTAAAGATGAAGAAGCAATAATAAAAACAATTTTCGAATCAATCCCCAAAGAGTCACAAATAACTATTGCTAGATTTGAAGGACCAAATATTGCATTATATACAAAAAATCCCCGGTTTTCTCTAACAGAATTAACATATTATCTATCATCTTTGTCCAAAAACTTAAAAAAAAGATTCATTGTAAGAACTGATCAATCAATTCGACTTAAAGAAGACGAAACTAGATCTATTGTATCTAGAATATTACCTAAAGATGTAGTTGTATCTGCTTTATTTTGTGATGAGGCTACAGGGGAGGTTGTTCTCGAAGTCAATAAACCAGAATCAGTAAGCTCTGACACTATCATTAGTATAGCTGAAGCCACTGGTTGGATAGCACATTTAAGACGTTCCCCTCACATTCCTTCACTGAGTATAAAAAATATACATACAATTTTGAAAAGCTCTTCAAAGGAGCGTAGTAACTTTCTTCGCGAGTTAGGAAAAATGGTTTTTCGTGATCCAATAATTAAGAAAGAAGATGAAATTCAAGAAAAGGAAGATATGGCAGAAAGAATTTCCATAAATGAAAAACAAAATAAAAATTGGAATAACAAGGAAGTTTATATTTTCTGTCTTGGTGGAGTAAAACAAGTAGGACGATCTTGCTTTATTGTCATGACTTCAGAGAGTAAAATAATGTTAGATTGTGGAATTAATCCAGGTGAGAATAATGCTATTGATGCCTACCCTAGGATAGACTGGTTTGATTTTAAATTAGAGGATTTAGATGCGATAATAATTAGTCATGCCCATATAGACCATCAAGGATTTTTGCCAACATTATTTAAATATGGATATGATGGACCCGTTTATTGTACTGAACCAACCTTACCTTTAATGAATTTACTTCAATTAGATTCGGTAAAAATTTCTCAAAATAATGGTGTTTATTGTCCATATGAAATTCGAGATATAAATGAGATAATCAAACATTGTATAACATTACCTTATGGAAAACCCACTGACATTTCACCAGATACTACTATTACACTGAATAATGCCGGACACATAATGGGGAGCGCAACAGTTCATCTTAATATTTCAGGAGCACATAATATTCTTTATTCTGGAGATTATAAATATGCAAAAACTCAGCTTTTAGATAGTGCTGTTTCCAATTATCCAAGGGTAGAAACTTTGATTACTGAAAGTACATACGGGGCTTCTAGCGATCTAATGCCTGATCAAAGAGTAGTTTATAATAGTTTTACTGAGAATATTAATAAAACATTGACCAATGGTGGCAAAGTGTTAATTCCAGTTCCAGCTGTAGGACGTGCACAAGAGATAATGCTAGTTCTTGACAAAGAGATGAAAGAAGGTAGATTAATTGAAGCACCGATTTATATTGAAGGTATGATTTCGGAGGCAAGTGCTATCCATATGTCGTACGCACATTATCTCGGGCAAGAAGTAAGGAGATCAGTTTCTCAGGGAATTAACCCATTCCAATCAGAATATTTTACAGTAGTTAATGGATGGGGAAAAAGGGATGAAGTTTTAAATGATCAAAATCCAGCGATTATCATGGCTACTTCAGGCATGTTGGAAGGAGGTCCATCGGTGGAATATTTTAAAGAAATAGCAACAAAAGAAAATAATCAAATGATCTTTGTATCATACCAAATCAATGGAACTTTAGGGAGACGTGTTCTGGATGGAAATACCAATGAAGTTAGCATGATGGAGAAAAATGGCAAAGTCAAAGTTATTCCATTAAAATGTAAAACACAAAAAATTGATGGATTTAGTGGCCATAGTGATTTTAACCAAATCTTGAATTTTGTTTCCAGAATAAAACCTAAGCGAGTATTAGTGAATCATGGAGAACGTACAAAATCAGAAAATACTGCTAGTACAATTTATAATAAATTAGGAATAAGATCGTCAGTTCCCGATAATAGAGAAATTCTAAAATTAAGGTGATTGTGCTTTTTTTTCATTTTTTTCCTTCCTTTGTGAAAAACAATAGACTTTTTAGGGAAGTATGTTTTTACTTAATTCTGAGCTGGTTTATGGCTATAAAATACAAATGTTTAGAATGCAATATTGTTCTTTCTGGTGAAGGGGCTTCTCGTCATTATCTTGCGAATCCCACACATAAATTGGAAAAATTACCTCCACCTCTTAAACCA
>JBIOXM010000180.1:0-3548 GCA_044869655.1 Nitrososphaeraceae archaeon
CTCATGATCTTAATCTAAGAGAATCTTTAAGATGTGATTTAAATCGGATAATTCTCTTTAACTTAATTTATGCCCTTATTTACTATATATTACCCTCTTTTGTATTTTACGGCATTTTATAGAACCCACTGAAATTTGTTCTCTATTATAACTATAATAAATTCCTAATAAAAGTAATATTATGGCTTATCTAATTCTATAAATTCATATTTTTTTATTTCAGTATTATAAATTATAATAGATGCTTTTTTGTTTAATTCATCTTTTTGTAAATTTCTATGTGCGCTACCTGGATTAAGTATTTGTGTCTTATTAATTTTTCTATTATCTTTTATGTGTGTATGACCACATATTAAAACATCATAATAATTAGAAAGGAGGCATATTTTTTTTATATCTTCATTTGTTCCATGGTATATTCCGAAAATTTCATCCTCTATTCTAAGCTCTCCGAAATCTCCCATAAGATTCCCGCCTATACTGATAAAACTTTTAACAAGCCCAAATTTTTCTCCATCGTTATTTCCAAATATACCAATAAAATTGATATTTTTATTAAGATTTTTAAATTCCAGCACAATACCTGGAAATACATAATCTCCTGCATGGATAACATACTCTACACTATATTGGTTAAAAATTTTTATTGCTTGTTTCACATTCATTATATCATCATGAGTATCTGATATTATTCCAATTCTCATTATAATAAAAAATAATACTAATATTTTTATTTTTTTTGTTTCATAATTGATGATAGATTATAACATACAAATTTTGATCACTTGGCAATTTCAAAATTCCAATTTAATATATATTAAATTTATTGATAGTTATTACTCTATTGATCATTTGTGATATTCTACTACTATTGTAAATAGTAGACTCATGAAGAGCAAGAAAATATCTTATTTGATATAGCTTTGGTAAATAATGTAAAAACTAAATATTATTTGAACCCCTCTTAGCGGCTTCCAAACAATAATTTAATTACCTAACTTGTGAATAATTTATTCCAAATCTAAACTAATAAATAAATAAAAAACTTAAATGAAATTTTATGAAAAAACTATTTCTAATATTTGATTTAGGACAAACATTGATAAATGAATGGAATTTTCTAAAATTTTGTGATCAAAAGCTTTTAGAATTAGTGAATGGATTTGGTGGAAGAATAGATTGGAGAAATTACATCACCTTAAGAAACAGTATTATAAAAAATAGAATGATTGGAAATGGTGGAATAGAAGAGTTAATTATAACTATATGTAAATTAATTCTTCCTATTGGTTATGATAGAATCGTTCTAAGAAAGATACAACCTGTTTTATCTTATGGCAAAAGAAAATACTTTTCTCTTAACGATGGTGCCAAAAATGTAGTCCAGACCCTGTCAGAATCTCACGAATTAGGTATAATTTCTAATCAACCCAAAGAAGCAATAGAGCCTTTAATAAATGCAAATATTCTTCAGCTGTTTAAAAAAGTTGTTATTCCTTCAACAATAAAATTTAAAAAACCTTATCATAAGAAGTTACTTTTTGAAGGAATAGATTTTATGGAATTTCCTCCCAGTAGATGTATAATGATTGGCGATCGTTTGGATATAGATATTTCTCCTGCCAATAAGGTAGGAATGAAAACAATAAGATTTACAGATTCTCTTTTTCACATGCAATCTGCTAAAATCAAACATGAAATTCCCACATATAATATTAAGAAGTTAAATGAGATTCCTAATGTTATTAAAGATATCTTGAGTGAATTTTAAATCATCTATGTAACAATCTCTTTAATTCTATCGTTTGAAATAGCATCTTTTATTTCCATAGCAATTCTTCTCCCCACTCCCAATGTAGTCCCATAATAATATTTTGTGTATGGACTTGTAGTAGATAAAATTGGATTTCCAGGAACACGAAAGGATACATCGTATACAAATATATCCAAATCTTTAGTAATAATGCTTTGAAGAGAAAAAGGACCTATTAATCCGGGAGGATACTCTTCTTTGACAGCATCTACAAATTTATCTCCCAAATCAAAGACTTTTTCTAACATTGATTCACGGATGCTGGCTGGAGTGTGTCCTATCTCTATATTTTGTAATTCAATGTTTAACTCTAGTTGTTGTTTTGCGGTGAGAGAGGTGGTAAAATCATGTAGATCTGTTTGTAATCTTCTTTCGATACCCAAAAATTCAAGTTCCTTTTTTAGAGGAGAGTAAAAGAAATTAAAATTAAAATAAGTACCAATTATATATTCTTCAATTATTGCGGATTCTAAATCTGTTCTACTAATTAATCCACTTTTTATTTTTAATTCGGTTTTTTCTAAATAATCATTAGACGAATTAACAAAGAAGAAAGCACGTTCCAATTTTCTTTTTGCTTCCTGAACTTTGACAATAGATGGTCCCGCTATATCAATTGGTTTTTTTAATTGTGGATGTTTAATTCTAGCTTTATCCAACAAGTAATATTGATTTTTCGATGCTGTTCTTTCTTCGGCTCTTAATAGATATCTATTCCCAAATATGGGGATTAAAAATTTATTTTCTATATTATCATATCCAATGTAAACTGAAAAGGCTCTATGAGCTATCATTAAGACATTCAGATCGCGTAGTTTCTTTTGAGATTCTGGGTTAAGGATATCAACGAATCTATTTAGAATTATTACCTTATCAGATAATCTTTTAAATCTCAAATAAGGCGTTTCTCTTCCTTTTTGGCAGATACATATAGTCCTAAGAGATTCATCAACACAGCCATCCATCACTTCCAGGGCTGAATGACTACCCAAAACACCAACGTTGATATTTTTTTTGTCATAATTCTGAACAATATCAACTACTTGAGATGAATTAACCATTTTTATTGAATTTTTATACTATAATAAATTGTTTAAGGAAAAAATTATTGTTTATATTATGTATTTTTATTTTTATTAATTTCGTTCTCAATAGCTTTCTTCAAAGCTTCATCATTTTTATCAGTATAATCTATTCTTAAAGTTTCTGCAATAGATTCTAGCTTTTCTCGTTCAATATTAGTATTTTCTTTTTTATATTTCTCTAGATCTCGTTTAGCTTCAATTTTAGCTTTTTCAAACTCTGCAGTAGCCTTGCCAAAAGATTTTGCCAATTCAGGAATTTTTTTTACCCCGAAGAATAATACAACTATAATAACTATAATAAATATCCATTCATAACCAAAAGGCATTTGCATCAACAGATTATCTAAATTAATCAACTTTGTTCTAAATATTATTAATATTACTAATAATTTAAGTGTTAAATTACTCAGAGTAAATTTCATTAGCTATTTATTTGTTGAAATGTACCATTTTTTAAAAACCCGATAAACATTAATAATTATTCACCGATACAAAAGTACCCTAATGCAATATCATAAAGCTGCTTTTCTTGGACAAGAAAGATCAAGAAAAGCTCAGATGAAACTGTTTGAATATACAGGATTTTCTATGTTAACGTATACGATTAAAAAAGGAACTTCCGGCTTTGAACCAGTAGGAGAAGAAATGCT
>JBIOXM010000181.1:0-3608 GCA_044869655.1 Nitrososphaeraceae archaeon
CCTTACCTCATTATTTATAACATAAAAGAGAATATATTCCATTTTTTTCATCTTTACATATATAATAGACCATCTACTACTTTAAGATTAGGTAGAATGTAACGTTAACAGTATTTATTATCATATATGCAAGATCATGAAATAATATTTACTTTATTATCTTTATGAAATACTTCCGTGGATAAATTTGAAATTTTTTCAGATATTTTTGTTTTTTATGAAATTTATAATCTTATGATTATTGCCACTTACAATAGTATTTGTATTACGTTATTTTTAGATAATATATAATTTCGTAATTTAAAATATAAAGAATTATGCATATAGATATATACATCATTGTAAAATCTTTCTTTGAACATCGTTAAATTGCTGTTATTTTCCCTTTTCCCAGAAATGAGAATAACAATCTTTTTTTACTGTGTTCGTTAAAATCTTTTGAATTAACATGAGTACTCTTTCATATAAAAATAATCCAAACGATGTATGTTTTTATTGTTCTCATACTTACTCAGTTCATTTCTTAGAGGATAAACAGGTTTTAGAAAGCAATGAGATTAGTAATACTAATTCGGGCTGTAGATATGTTAAGTCAGATGGTCTTACTTGTATTTGTCCCGGATTTCGGTCTGCAAATACAAATTATAATAATCAATGATCCTAGGATAAACAAATAATTTTAATAATTTTTAAAAAGAGGCTCTTGAATAATCAATTTTTCCTTCTTTACATACAGGACATAATACCGATTCATCAGATACATCAAGAGTTCCAGAATATTCTGAATATGACATATTCCATGAACAAGATCTACATTGTAAAAGATGTTTATAAAAAGTTAAATTATTTGATAAATAATATCTACTTATTCCTTCGTTTGTCAAATGCTTTCCTGTTTCAATTCCATTTTGTTCAAATAGGTTAGCCATTGCTATTAATATATAAAGATCTTACAGGTAATATAATGAAAGCTGAATATGCAATTTAGTAATTTTAAGTGCATTTATTGCATATTAATTATCGAAAATTAAATGAAATAATGAGTAAAAATTAATAAACAGAATGTTACCAACTATGGTGAAATTTGATCAACAATAATAATAAAGCTGATAACAAGAAGATAAATTCATTTTTATTGGTAGTTAGAATAATTGATTAAATAATTTTAAGGAATAATATCTACTTATTTTACACATAATTTAAATAAATTACACACATCATAGCAATAATATATCTTATACTACAATTAATTATTATGGCACAAACTACAAAAACAAAATATATTCATCCAGAGGTTCTGCTTGATACACAATGGGTAGAAGAACATCTTGAAGATAAAAATGTAAGAATTGTCAAATCACATATGATTCCTAAAAAATCATACTACGATAAAAATAATTTTAGATTTGTATTATGCGAGACATGTTTTTGGTTTGCTACCATTTTAAAAACTATATACAAAGTTACACAATGTCCAAGATGCAATAAAAATAAGCTTCACCTAGATATAATAACAATATGTTAGAAATAATATTCAATATTCACTTTATTATTAGCGAATATAAATCCAAATTATATCTTGACATAATTTTAATATGATAAGATCTTGTGAAGGTCTTTTGTGGCATTGCCAATTTTTATAAATCATCCTTATTTGACGGTTCTCTCATCTTTGTCATAATTTTATCAATCATTTTTTCCTTAATGAGTCCAAAAATTGAAAGATTTTTAAATTGATTTATCCTATACAAGAGTTATTGAAATTAATTTCTAGATAATTTTTATTCATCGCGCCTAGCTAAACTATGAGCTTAACAACTAAAGTAATAAAATTATCGATTATCAATTCTTTTAAACTAGATTTTTTAGTATAATAATTTTTAAATGTATTACTGTTCAATTTTTTGCTGGTCTAAACCCCATCTATCTCGTATTTTTTCTTCAATTTTTATAAAAACTACTCTGTCAAATATCAATCCTATTGTAAAAATGACTATCATTGTAGCAATTATTTGACTCATATTAGAGAATTCTCTTCCTACAGAAAGAATGTAACCTAATCCAACAAGGGTGGTAATTAACATTTCTGCTCCAATTAGAGCATGCCAAGCAAACGACCAGGCCTGTCTCATTCCCATAATTAATGTAGGAGTTGCAGCTGGAATCAATACGTATCTGAAGAGTGAAAAGCCTTTTGCACCCATATTTCTCGCAGCTCTAATATATATTGGTGGAACATTCCTAAGACCACTATAAGTTGAAAGCATTACCGAAAAAACGCAACTCATCACAACGACAAAAAGTATACCAAGATCATTGAATCCTATCAATAATATTGCAAATGGAATCCATGCTATACTAGGAAAAGATTGTAGTCCGACGGCAAATGAACTCATGGTTTTTCCAAATTGTTGAAATTTAATCATAATCAACCCTGTAATCACTCCAATGGCAAGAGATAAGAGAAATCCTAAAAACAATCTCCATAATGTAATAGCTGTACCTTTAATTAAAGTAAAATCTAATAATAATTCGATAATTGTTTGACCAACGGCCAGTGGTGAAGGTAGAGATAACTTTGGGAATATTTCTAATATGTAAACTAATTGCCATATTGCTAAGAATACACTAATAAACACGACTAAACTTAATGTGTCCCTATTTATGATCTTATTTACTATTTTTTTGCTTAGGCTTACCTTTTTCTTACTACTGTTTAGATGTGTCTCCAAGTTTTTCAGACCTTACTATTCATATATTAAGCATTATCGTAAAGATCAACAGTAATCTGGTTTATTATTTTTTTTATAGAGATATTATCACTTCTCTGATCCTTAGGAATGTCAATAATGTATTCTTTCTTTATACCATAGAGTTTTGGAGACATTACAATAACCCTATCTCCTAATAATACAGCCTCATTTATATTATGAGTAACAAAAAGTATTGTTTTTCTAGTTTTCCTATGAAGATCCAAAAGTTCTTTGTATAAGGATTTTTTAATAGTAATATCTAAAGCAGCAAAGGGTTCATCCATAAGTAAAATTTTAGGATTTAATGATAAGGCTCGGGCGAGAGATACTCGTTGTTTCATTCCTCCTGATAGTTGATGAATATATGAATGAGAATAATCAGATAAACCTACAATTTCAAGATAATGTCTGACTACGATTTCTCGTTGATTTTTGGGGACTTTTGCCATTTTTAATGCAATTTCAACATTTTGAAAAGCTGTAAGCCATGGAAAAAGAGCGGATTCTTGAAACATCATTATTCGTTCAGGGCCTATCTCTTTTACAGGCTTCCCATTAAGTAAAATTTCACCACCATAAGAATTTTCAAATCCTGCAATTAAGTTAAGAAGAGTAGATTTGCCACATCCAGATTTTCCTAGAATTGTAATAATCTCACCCTCTAAAATTTGAATATTAATATTTTCTAAGACTGTACTTGTTTCAGAATTTCTTTGTGCATATTTTTTGGATACATTCTTTAAACTTAGGGATACTTTCTGCTGGGGATATTGATTTTTGAATTGCATCATATCCCGTATTAGCAATTAATTATATTTAATTGGTCTTAAATATGCTTAATACTGTTAATATGGG
>JBIOXM010000182.1:0-4326 GCA_044869655.1 Nitrososphaeraceae archaeon
CAAACTAAATATAAACTTCAAAACATAGAATGAGAAATAGCGAATAATTAATAAATCTCTTTTTAAATTTATAAAGTACTCTTGAAAAAGCCATAGGAAGATAGGTATATAGGCAAATTAACCAAAGTCATAGTCTGGACACAATTATCTCCCAACCAGCCAGATATTATTCTTGTTCAGGCTATGGCAATTAAATTAATCAATTTTATTAAATTGTTAAATAGCATTATTTTATACCGATTTTTACCAACCAATGGTATCATTTGACAAACCCATAGCCCTCTATTGTTATGATCCAATCATTAGAGGCTATGGCTTTCTAATATTCTTTTTTGTTACTGTTATTGATAATGTTTAATGATTTAAATAGAAAAACTTTTTCAATACAATAGCCACTCTATTGTATTTATTATGAATTATACAACAGGAATTCTATAATTTATTATGGTCCACCGGTTCCTAAGTCGGTTGCTTCCCCATTGGGGTCAACGTGACCTTCGCTCATTCCACCTGTATCATTTCCTAAACCATTAGTCATACCTTTATCTCTGTCACCATTCATTTCACCTTTATCCTCCATTTCTTCTTCTTGTGCAAAGGCATTTACAAATGCTATTGTTGATATTCCTGCTGCAGCAATTAAAACAAATCCAAGAAGTGATGAAATTACTATTGTTGAATAGACTTTTGATTTCATCTAATTTTTATTGAAAACACTATTATTTATTTATTTTTTATAGTATTCTAGAATTTGATGATGTAATTTTAAAGAAATTGAATAGCACAAAGTAAAATTGGTCAAGTACTTAACCTCATTAGTATGAATTGACATTTATTATAATCTAGAGTATTTAATTATTGGAAACAAAATTCTTGACAAAAATTTTACTATTTGGCTAACAAGAATGAATGAATTCATGATAATTACTATATTTCAATTAACGTATAACAGGATTTTTTTATAACATTAATTACTACTCTAGTTTATGGTATTGCTTGAGTCTAGTCGTAATACGCTATGACAATTAGTTTAATTTCATTATTAAAACTAATATATTTGGTACTCCATTCCTAATTACATCAAAGTCCTTGTATTCTTCATTATGCTTTAGACTTTAGAAAAATGTATGACTAAGTATTGCTTACTTATTTCCATGGTTGAAAGGAAAGGACAATTAGATAAAGAAGAGAATATTCCAGCATCCGGTTTGAGTCCTTTTAGATCTAGTCTATATAGGACATTATGGATTGCTGCTCTCTTTTTATATGTTGGTGCAGCTATGTATGATGTAGGAGCATCGTGGTTAATGACTTTACTTGCTCCAAATCCTTTATTCGTTTCTCTTGTAACAACAGCGACTACTCTACCAATTTTTCTCTTTGCATTACCATCTGGTGCATTATCTGATATTTTCGACCGACGTAGTATACTCCTTTTTACTTGTGCATATATGTTTATAATATCTACTATACTAGGAATACTCGCTATTGTTGGTGTAATTACCCCAACGGTATTGTTGATACTTACTTTTGCTCTAGGGGCAGGTAGTACTATGATTAGAACTCCTATTATTCCTATCATGAGTGGACTAGTATCAAGCTCAGAACTACCTGCTGCTCTTACCCTTAGTGCAGTAGCTGGTAACATAGGTCGTGTCGTTGGCTTTGCAGTTGGTGGTTTTATTGTAGCAACATTTGCACCTTGGACTGTGTTTTTTCTTAATTCAGTTGCATTTATTGGTATGATTATCGTCTTAAGTAGATTACCAAGAAAGCCTAATGTCCAACAACAAACTGCTCTGCCTCCTGAGAATATAATTCGAGCTATTCGAGCTCAGATACGTTATGTACGCTATTCTCAAGCAGCACACGTATTAATTGTCCGTGCAAGTTTATTCACATTATGTAGTAGTGCATTATTGTCTCTCTTGCCTCTCTTAGCTAAAAATGAATTAGGACTTGATTCGACAGGTTTCGGACTGCTATTATGTTCTTTTGGTACTGGTGCAGTAATTGGGGGAATTATAATTTTGCCAAAATTGCGTTCTAAGGTTTCAGTAGAATCTCTTATTACAGGTTCTATAGGGTTACTTGCAATAGTAATATTCACAATGGGTTACTTACGGGATTTTGCTATTCTTTGTATAGTTATGGGGCTGGGAGGAGTAGCTTACATCACGATATTATCAAAATTTTATACCATTGGAATGAAATCTGCACCAAGGTGGATTGGAGCAAGAGTATTAGCAGTTTATCTGCTTATATTAAATGGAGGTTTGGCAGTTGGAAGCATAATATGGGGTACGATGGCTAATACGTTTGGCATCCCGATTACCCTGTCAGTAGCTTCGTTAGCCTTAGGCGCAACTATTATTGCTAGGAAGCGTTACAGCACCGCTTTGTTGGATGACCTCGATTTTACCCCAGCAAATGACCACTGGTCACTGCCTCCTGAGCTCTCACTTGATCCTATACAAAGTAACAATCAAGCCCTAATAACAATCGACTACAAGATTGATCCTAAATTATCGGAAGAGTTCGAACGGAGTGCACGTGAGTTAGGACGTATTCTTAAGAGCGAGGGAATGGTTTATTGGGAATTATTCCAAGACGCAGAAGATATTGGTCACTATATCGAAATCAGAATTGCGGATACTTGGACTGATCACATGCGTCAGCATGAACGAGTTACCAAAAACGTTCAGGTTATGGAAGATCGAATACGAGTACTTCTCAAAGATTGTCCACAACCAATAATCTCTCATTATATAGGAAAATCTTTTCCCAAATAGCTCTACTATTAGAGCGTTCCTTTTTTTCTCTTCCTTTGAAAGGAAAAGTTATAGTATTTACCCCTATAGAAAACGATAGTTTATCGAATTGTCATAAATTATTAAAAAATCTTTATTAGGTGTTATTTTGACACAATTTTGTAGTTTAGAATATTATATGAAAAATTAATTAATTAATTTATAATTCAATGCGGTAAATACATTTACTTTACAGCATCAAATAGATACAGAACTAGGTATTTCTGTTAGAGTAACCGCTGACTGCTTTGACAATCCACCATCAAATATCCACTTAATTTTTTTATTTTTAAATCTAATAATAGACACTTATTGTAATTTTTAAAATGAATAATATATATTAATTTCAAAACATGGATTGAGAATTTAAGGAATTTATAAATATCCTTTTTATTAGTTTTATCATTCTCTTATAGGCAAACACCAAATAATCCCTAACTATTGTCATAGTCTGGAGAATAATCTTCTATCCATAAACCTAGGTTGATTAATTAAGTTCAGGCTATGACAATTAAATTATTAATCATTATACTAGTGATATTTTATTACACTTAACCTTGTTTACTGATTTTTAAATATCCTAAAATCTATTAAAAACTACACTCTTAACATAACTAGAAGTGCCTTAGAATAGTCATAGCCAATAACTAATCTCTGATCTGTATCGCTCCATTCTTGGCTATGGCTATAAATAAATAATAATTAAATTTCGTCAAGTTATTGAGTTAAGAACACTAATGTGATTATTTAGGGTTATTGGAATAAACATGGGTCTTAGGAGGGAGACGTTGGATAGAATCTCATAAGGATGTTCAAGCAAAAAAAGATGGGACAGCTGTCAATTGGTGTTAAGGATATCAGAATTCCTTTGGATAGCCAAGATATGATTACATTCTTTAACTGTAAAGAAACCGAAAAAACAATAAAAGATTATGAATATTTGCTCAATGAGAAGCAATCAACACTTGGTAATTATGTCCAGTATTTGGATACTGCTGCTTATGAACTTGCTAAAGTAGATAAGATCCAGGTTATCTAGATGTAATGAATAAGAAAAAAAAGAATATATATTACTAATCTACTTTTTTAAAAAATAGATATAGATTAATAAAAAAGAAATAAAAAATTAGGTTTTTAAGCACACATTGCAATACACATTTCTGCGCTAGATGGACAAGGAGATTTACATTTAGTATCTAGTTGTTGAGTAGTAGACATCATTTGATCTTTATTATTATCATCCTCATCAACAAAATATTCCCTTTCTCCAAAAGCATTATTTTCCATTTCAAAAAATACAGGGACAAGAAGTGCATACACTATTGTTGTTATCACAAAAGATTGAATTGCAATAACAGAGTTTTTCATATAGATATTTTCCTTCAATATATATACTACATATTAGAATAAAAATATTTTAAAACAAATTATCACAATTATTTCGGTAAATATTTTCCCTATCATTAAGAGTTAGACAAGAGAGAGTGTGGTATTATGACAGTCTCAGCTATCATCA
>JBIOXM010000183.1:0-2565 GCA_044869655.1 Nitrososphaeraceae archaeon
GCTATGGCATTTGATTTATCATTCATCTATACTTGGCCAATAACTATTATAATAAGAACTAAACTGTCTAAAATTAATTAATTAATTAATTACCTATTTCATCTTGTTTATTAAGTTGGAAATTAGAATTTCTAATATGGAAGGAAATTCCTTCTTCATATAATCCCTTACATATGCTTTTTATAATTCCTTCTTCAATTAATCTAAGTCTGTTCTTGTTTTCAATAAGATCGGTGGGTATATCAATGTCCATTTCTACTTTTACCTTTAGAAGTTTAGTAGATACCATACAGTTAATAAAACCTTACACTGTATTTAGTTTACGGTTTTAATTTATAAACAAATTGATAAACCAGTAATAAAAAAATTAAAGTTCTCTAATTTGTTGTATCCATTATAATACATTAGCCATTTTCATTTTTTGACAGTAACTCAATTATGAGCAAATTTTATTTCAATATCTTTATGAGGACTTTTATTAATTATTTCTTCTGCCAAATTATAAGTTTCTTGATTTTTATTATCTCTAGTGGAAAATTCAAATATAGTTTTTGTATTTGGCAAATATACGATTTTTAAATTAAGCTCTCCCTCTCCTTCATTTTCTTTTTGAATAACATAACGTTCTCCACGTTTAGTTAAAGGATTCCAACTTCTTAGTAGAATACCTTGGTCTTGTATGTTTTGGTGTGTCAATTTATCGTAAACATTAGTATGCAAAAAAAGATGAAAGAAAATATTATCAATATTATAAAAGTATCTTAAAGTATAATTCTTTTGTTTTGATTTTGTTATTAAATTTTTTTCTTCTTTTTCTTTTTCTAGAGGTTTTTCTTTATTGTGTAAAAGATTTAAGTGCATAAACAGTGAAAAAGGTTATGAGATATATTATTTAGACTCAATTTAATTTGAGGCTTTTATTTTTATTTGTTGAGTAACATGGAATTTTTTAATTAAAAGTTACTATTGAATTTTGACATCCGTAGTACAAAATTCGTTTTAATTAAATACGGAATTATTGATTAGAAAAAGATTTTACCAATCAAATGTTCTACATATGAAAAATTATCTGTGATTATATGGTAACTGTCTTCTTCTTCGTCTTCTACAGCAATTATAGTTAAATGGAAATCTTTAATTTTTCTTTTACTACGGCACAAATTTTATTATGAATCTTTTCCATCGTTTCTTCGCCATTAATTATTTTCCATTCATAAACCTTCGACAATTTTCTATAATTTTGTTTGACAGTTAACAAAAATTCAAGGTTTCTTTCAAATATATCCCTGTTACGATTCACCCTTTTGTATGATGTTTCAGGATCAATTTCTAGTATTAGAACCAGCTCTTCTTGAGGAAGCCCCTTGTCTAAGTTAATCAGCCAGTTTAAATCTAAATTATGCGACAACCCATATACAAGATTTGATTGATAATATCTATCCATTATAATTATAGTTCCACTTTTTCGAATCTTTTCTATGTCCTCTTTTTTTTCCCATCGATTGCATGATAGAAGCAAATGTTGAACTTCTTTAGAATAAGATCTTCTTCCATCAAGAAACAATCGTATTTCTTTTCCAATAGGAGTTGAATAATCAGGAAAATCTAAAATTATACAATCCATTCCTGCTTTTCTAATTGTATTATGCAATAGTCTGCACTGAGTTCCTTTTCCTGCTTTATCTATTCCTTCTAATACTATTATTTGACCTTCGCTCATAAAAAATATAAATTATTTTTTAAAATACTCTAATTATATTTATTGAAATTGTTGCAAATCTAAGAAAAAATAAAGTATTAAAAATATAACAACAATATATTAATTTATAACATTTATTATAATATAATAAGATTATCTAGGAAAGGTGAGATGACATTTGCCATTTTGGAAGAAAAAACAAGAGTTTTGTATCATCTGCAAAAGAAAACTTGAACATAAGTATAAACCGCAAAAAGAATGGGATATAAATGGAATATTGTGTAGTGATTGTCATATTCTTAAGACAAAAGAATATATCAAAAAGAATCAACTAGAAAAGGAAAAACAGGAAAGAGAGCTTAATACATGCTCCATTTGTGGTATCCACATTAACCCAGAATCAGAAAAGATAAAACCTAAATGGCAATGGAATTTAGAACGGGGAACTATATTATGTAATAATTGCTATGAAAAAAAAGAGGAGGAATTTGAAAAAGAAAGAAATTACTGCTCTATCTGTCAAACTAATTTGAAATTCATTAGGTATAATCCAAAACCGGAGTGGAACGTACGTGGCCAGCTTTGCAGAAACTGTTGGGATAGAAGAAATGAAATACAATAACAAATAATACTGTAAAATTTATAATTCACCATATCTAGGTACGTATGTATGGATGGGCTCATAGTTCAGTTTGGATAGAATGGCTGCCTGCGGAGCAGTTGGTCGTGGGTTCAAATCCCTCTGAGCCCGTGCCAAAAATGTCATTTTATTAAGGCCCAAACCAATAATAATATAGTAAAAGCGGTGCAACAAGAGCAAAAAAATCAATTAACAAGTCAACTTGACCACTTTGATCAAGAAAATA
>JBIOXM010000184.1:0-3208 GCA_044869655.1 Nitrososphaeraceae archaeon
TGATTGCTTTCTTGTTGCATGCTCTATTCTGTTAAAAAAAATATTTAATGGTTTTATGCAAGCCAGTTAGAATAAATTCTTATTAACTACATTTATTTAGTGAAATTAATGTTACATAATAATAAACTAACAGTAAAATATTTGTTTATTTGGTCTTTTTTGGAATAATCTTTATTCTCTTTGGAAATACACATATAAATTTGTTCCAAGTTTACTCTCAAGAAGAACCACAAAATCAAACCTAAACAAGTCTATTGTTCTGACTGCTAAGTTGTTTGGTGAAACCTACAAGTGGACAGAAGATGATGACAATAAATTTGTTAATCCAACTTTAAATTTAACTTCAGGAGTAAACAATCAAACTACTGTAAAAAGTTTGCAAAATGATTCTGAAGAACATGAAATAATAATATAAGGTAGTACATATGATGGAGATAAAAATGAAATATTAGCAAGTGATGAAATAAATGGTGGTTCATCTGATGCGATCAAATTTAATCCAGAAGATGTCCAGGATGAGGATTATCAATCCTTTGAATATTACTGTGAATACCATCCAGACACAATGAGAGGAAAGATATCAATAACACAATAAATTAGTATATTTTTAATTTATTTCTACAATTAAGTCGGATTTTACTGAATGTTTTGTTACTCTTTCTTCTTCTCTTCTTTTTTTTCGATCTCTAACACTAATCTTCTTCTTCACAGAAGGGATCGTAAATTTAGCATTAAGACTTAAAGATATGTAAAAAAGATAATAAAAGTAAAGATTCTTTAGAGATAGTTGATCATTATACCATATCAAAATAAATGTAATAATAATTTTATAAAACTATTATGATATCATGTTTTAATAATTAAAATACCAATTTAAAAAAATGCAAATAAATCTCTCATGTTTAGCATGTAAAATCCAAATATCAATAATAAAATGATTTAGGGATTTAATTAGATAAAATATTAAATAATTTGTACATTAATTAATTCCAAAAATCATTATTTTAATATTTGATAGTAGAATCGACATTTGATGGATAAGGGTTCAAGTCCTATCTCAGATTTATTCTTATTAGAAAATAGTAAATCCTACAATTGAAAATATTTTATTATTATTATTATTATTTGCATATATATACACTTTGTTCTAACATTTTAGGTTTTTTCTCATTTTTTTTTAGAAATTTTAACAAATTATATTTTAATATTTATATGGTTTTAAATCTAAATAAAGATCACTTTAAAATTAAAAATACACAAAGAGGTATAGATAATTTTAATAGATTATTATAATAATAATTTTAGGAGATTTTATGATATTCAAAGAAAAAGGAGAGAGATATCTTTTCATTCTCACTATAACAATTACATTAGTAAGTGGACCATTACAACTTAGTTCATCCTCATACGCTTTTTATGATAGAAATACTACTATTGAACAAACAACGACTACTCATGAATTATATGAAAAAAATAATTCTGATATAAAAGATCTCAAAATAGCATTACTAACTGATGGATTATTTAGTGATACAGGTTGGGGTGCTTTTGCATATAATGCAGCACACTCCTTAGATATAAAATATGGTTATGATATTGATTTTAAAGAAAATGTAGCTATTCCAGATATCGAGATTATATTAAGAGAGTATGCTAATGCTGGTTATGATTTGATTATAGCTCATGGTTTTGAATGGGGGACGCCTGCTATAAAAGTAGCCAAAGACTATCATCATATCAATTTTATAATTTTTACAGGACTTACAAAAGCTACTAATGTAGCTTCTATTTTTCCAATGCAACAAGAAGCAACATATCTATTAGGAGCACTTGCAGCAATGATGTCTAAAACAAATGTTATCGGATTTGTAGGAGGAGAAAAATACCCTAATCTAATTAACATTTATGAAGGTTATAAGCGAGGCGCTCATGATATAAATAATAACATAACAGTATTAGCAACATATTTAGATGAGTGGGATAGTCCAGCTAAAGGAAAAGAAGCTGCTTTATCTCAAATAAATGATGGTGCTGACTTTTTATTACAAGTAGCAGATACATCTGGTTTGGGTGTTATAGAAGCTGCCAAAGAAAAAAAAATATTTGCATTTGGAGCTATTTCTGATCAACATAAACTAGCTCCCAATACTGTTCTCACATCATTTGTATTGGATGAAGAAAAGGCATTTGATCAAGCTATTAAAATGATTCAGGATAGTAACTTTACTGGAAAAGTGTTCAAACCTGGATTGGAACTTTACAAGGGAGCTCCTGGTGACGGGATAGTCTATATAGCTCCATTTCATGATTTAGAGAATAGTATACCAGACAATGTAAAAATAAAATTCAATCAGCTTAAAGAAGATATAGTTAATGGAAAAATCGTTGTACCAGAAAGATTTGATCATATTGTAGGTGGATTTAACAAGAATTAAATTTATAAAAAAAGAATTTTATATATATTTCTCTACAGTATTCTTAGTAGGGTAGATGGAAAAGAAGAAGGAATGATACACGATAGAGATTTCTTCTTTAAAAGGAGAAAGGAAATAGGGCTTATCTCTGTGGTTGTAATAATAGTCTCTTCATTTAGTTTATTTTTTTATCAACAGAATATAACAGAACAAAATGTTAAAAATAGTATATTTGCTCAATATAAAGATCGTCAAATAGAATCTACTCAAGCGATATCAGAACATATAAGCTCAGATCTTAAATTACTTAAATCGATACTTCAAGGAATTGCAGATTCCAGTCTTTTGCAGCAAGGTCTTCTTTATGGCGATAGGATTGATAAGATGATGCAAGAAAAATTTTCTGAAGTTAATAATGTGACAAAAGTAGATACAATTTTCATTGCAGACAAAGATGATATTGTTAGTTATGAAATCGTTTCAGAAGGTACAAGACGTTTTATAAATATAGATCTTTCATTTAGAGATTATATACAAGAGACAAGAAACACTCTAAAGCCAGTTTTTTCTGATGGATTTAAGGGAATTGATACTATAGAAAGAATTGCATTAGCTGTTCCAATAGTAAATAGTAGTAGTGGAGAATTTATGGGAATAGTTGGTGTAAAAATACCTACCGAATCTTTTTTTTCACTCTATGGAAATATACAAGATACTGGTTCTCAATTCTTAGTTGTCATTGATAAGAAAGGAATTTTACTTGCTGTTGGTGCAGATAAAAGTTTGGTCGGAAA
>JBIOXM010000185.1:0-8931 GCA_044869655.1 Nitrososphaeraceae archaeon
AACTGTAGCATCATTGTCGAGTAAAAGTAAGGAGAGAGGCTTTCCTACAAGGATACTTCGATTTATAATAATGACATCTTTCCCCTTTTGTTCAACATTATAATATTTGAGTAATTCCATAACTCCTAAGGGTGTACAAGGAATAAATGATGGTTGTTTATTTAGTAATAAGCCTGCATTATAGTATGTTAATCCATCTATGTCTTTCTGAGGTTCAATAGCATTAATCACATTAAATTGATTGATATGATCAGGAAGAGGGAGTTGCAATAGGATTCCATGAACTGATTTATCTTCATTCAATGTCTTTATTAACTCAATCAACTTTTTTTCTCCTATTGATGATTTTATTGCATTATCTTTTGTTTTGATTCCAACTTCTGAACAGGCTCTATGTTTATTTCTTACATATATCGCTGAAGCCGGATCATCACCTACCAAAATGGTAGATAGGCAGGGATAAATACTGCGTTTATTTAAATACTCAATTTCAATAATAAGTTCTTTTTTTATTTTTGAGGAAACTTCGAGACCGCTAATTATCAACTTAATTAATACCCCATCAACTTATTTATAAAATCGATCAAGTTAATAAATTTCAGATTTCAAAAAAACCATTTAGTTTTCGTAAAATTAAAAGTTAATATAGGAACTCTTAAGGAAAAATAATAAATAGATTATAAAGGTATTATTGATGTGACTAAAGCCACTCCTATAAATTTTCATGCAGCTCTCTTATTAGAATATGTTAATAAAGAAGGAGAGAAAAAAAAATTTTTAGTAATTTCTGATCTTCATCTTGGATCCGAAACAGAGTTAATAAAAAAGGGTATCAACATTGATTCTCGTGGTGTGTCTAGAGACTTATTAAGAGAAATTCAGGAATTAAAAGCATTATACTCATTTAATGGCGTTATCATTTTGGGAGATCTAAAGAGCTCTATTTTACAGATTACAAAAAATGAATGGGAAACAATACCTCTTTTTCTAAAAGAGTTATCTTTAGATATGGATATATTTTTAATTCCGGGAAACCATGATGCGAATATAAATTTGTTGGTACCAGAGTCAATAATGGTTTGTAAATCATCCGGATTAGTTATTAATGATATATTATTTATTCATGGACATACAATTCCTGAGAAAACTCAAATTAATATAAACAAAATTATTATGGGTCATATTCATCCTATTTTTATAAATACCAATAGTATTGTTCATGGCAAAAGATTATGGATATACCTAAAGGTAAAAAAGGAATCTATTTTTGGATTAAAAGCAAGAGGTATTATTGAAATAATAATCGTTCCTACTTTTAATAAATATTTTTATTCTTTACGTTATCATAAAGAATCGAAATCTATATCACCTTTAATTAGACAATTAATCAATAATGATGCTATTTTATCAGGATTATTATTCACTTTAGAAGGATCTCTTATAGGAGAGACACAAGAAATAAAAAATTTATTCTAATTTGCTTCCCTCATTATTTATTTAAATATTTTTTAAGCGGTTCAATAGTAGACCAGTTCGTTTGTAGCCATTGGAGAGTTTTTATAAAGGATGAAGCAGCTTCAAATGTAGTCATTACTGGAATGCCCATCTCTACAGCCTTTCTTCTAATATAGTATTCATCATTTAACATATTCAGGTATTTTTCCATGGTAGATGTAGATGGAATATTGATGATAAAATCTATCTTATGTTGATATAAAAGATCAATAATATTTGGTTTTCTTTCAGGTTCATTGATTTTATATACTCTTTGAATATCTTTAATACCATTACTTTCTAAGAAATCAGCAGTATGTTCGGTAGCCATGATTTTATAATCCATTGATGTCATCAAAGATATAACTGGCATTAATTTTTCCTTGTTCTTTTGTCCTCCTATTGTGATTAGTGAAGTTCCTTTTTTTGGTAAAGAATAACCTGCAGCTATGTAAGCTTTACTTAGTGCATCGTAAAAACTTGTTCCAAAACATGCAACTTCACCAGTAGAATGCATTTCAACACCAAGTACTATATCAGCTCCTTCTAATTGCATAAAGGAAAATTGAGGAACTTTTATAGCAAATCCACTTGTGTTGAGCATTAATTGTTCAGGAATATTAGACAACGGTTTATTTAACATCGCTTTGGCAGCTAAGTCAATAAGATTTATCCCAACATATTTTGAAACAAAAGGCATCGATCTGGATGCTCTGATATTGGCCTCTATCACTAAAACTTCCTCATTTTTAACTAGAAATTGAATATTAAAAGGTCCTGAAACATTCAAGGTATTTACTATCTTTTTAGAATAATCTGTTATTGTGTCCATAATATTTCTTGTTAACCTCCATGGGGGTAGACACATCATTGCATCTCCAGAATGAATACCAGCATTATCTATATGTTCTATTATAGCTCCAATAATTATCTTCTCTTTTGAACCTATACCATCTACCTCTACTTCAGAAGCATCTTGGAAAAATTTACTTATTACTATTGGATGATCTGGACTTACAACCGTTGCATTATCAATAAATTTTTCTAACTGCTTATCATCCCACACTACTTTCATTGCTGCTCCACTAAGAACATATGAGGGTCTTACCAAAACTGGATACTGCACTGATTCCGAAAAAGTCTTTGCCTCTTCAAGATTCGTAAATTTTCTCCACGGAGGTTGTGGAATCCTTAAAGAATCTAAAAGTCTGGAAAATTTTTCTCTATCTTCTGCTCTATCAACATCAGAACTCGAGGTTCCTATTATCTTTGCACCATTCTTTGCCAAACTCTGTGTTAGATTATTTGCAGTTTGACCTCCTACGCATGTTATTATACCATCAGATTTCTCTTTGTCATAGATATCAAGAACCCTTTCCAAAGTAATTTCTTCAAAATATAATCGATCTGAAACATCATAGTCTGTTGAAACCGTCTCAGGATTACAATTAATAATTGAAACTTCACTTATACCATTGTTTTTCAATCCTATAACCATATTTACAGTTCCCCAATCAAATTCTACACTACTTCCAATTCTATATGGCCCGGCACCCAAAACTACGACTCTTTTACCTTTGTTTTTAATTCTCACATCATCATACTCTCCACCATATGTAAGATATAGATAATTTGTCTGGGCTGGCCATTCTGCAGCTAGGGTATCAATTTGTTTTATAACTGGTTCAATTTTAAATGTTTTTCTAATATGTCTCATCTGAAGTTCATCTAAATCGAAATAATAACCTAATTGTTTATCGGAAAATCCTAATCTTTTGGCTTCTCGTATAATCTTTTCATTAAAATTATTTGATAAATTTTTTAAATTTTTTTCCATTTCTATGATATTTCTTATTTTATTTAAAAACCATGGATCAATACTAGATAATTCATTTATTCTCTCAATTTTCATTCCAAAATAGATTGCCTTTACTACATCGAATAAAATATTGTCATTCGGATTCAAAAGCGAATATTCTATAGTTTCTAATTCTTGTATCAATTTTTCTTCTAACCTATTATTGCCAACAATTCCAATTTTCCCTGTATCACACATTCTAATTGCTTTTTGAATTGCTTCCTCAAATGTTCGTCCAATAGCCATAACTTCACCAACAGATTTCATTGTAGTTCCGAGTCTTGAATTCACTTTTTCAAATTTATTGAAGTCCCATCGTGGCATTTTCACTACAACATAATCTAAAGATGGTTCAAACAAAGCAGAGGTTTTTTTGGTAACTTTATTTATTAACTCATCTAGATTATAACCAAGCCCCAATTTGGCTGCCATGTATGCTAAAGGATAGCCTGTTGCTTTGCTGGCTAAAGCAGATGATCTTGATAGTCTAGCATTAATTTCTATTGCGCAATATTCTTCAGAAGAAGGTTCTAAACCAAATTGAATATTACATTCACCTATTATACCACATTCATTTGTAGCCCTCATAGCAGCTGAACGTAGCATATGATATTCGTAATTATTAAGTGTCTGTGAGGGTGCGACTACAAAATTATCACCAGTATGAACTTTCATGGCAAGTATATTTTCCATATTGCAAATTATGATATTATTTCCTTTATGATCCCTCATCACTTCATATTCTATTTGTTTCCAATGACCAACATATTTTTCAATAAGAACTTGATTAGTCATGCTCAGATTTATACCCCGATGTACTATTTCTTGAAGCTCATATTCATTGTGTGCTACTCCTCCTCCTCTTCCTCCTAATGTGTATGCAACTCTTACGATGACTGGATAGCCAATATTTTTTGCAACCCTAATTGCTTCTTCTACAGAATATGACGGCGCACTGGATAATACAGGAACATCCGATTTTTGCATAGCTTCTTTAAATAGCTGTCTATCTTCGGTTCTCTTTATACCTTCAATAGGTGTTCCTAGAACTTTGATTCCATATTTGTTTAGTATCCCTTCTTTGAATAAAGCAGTTCCACAATTAAGTGCAGTTTGGCCTCCAAATGATAACATAATAGAATCAGGTCTTTCTATTTCCAATATATTGGATACATATTCTTTAGTAATAGGTAATAGATAAACTACGTCAGCGAATCTAGTATCTGTTTGAATTGTAGCAATATTAGGATTAACTAAAACAGTCTTTACTTCATCTTCTTTCAGAGCTTTAAGACATTGAGAACCAGAGTAGTCAAATTAGCGGTTAGAACCCTAACATTCGCCTGCTTCTCCGATTTTTATTGCGCCACTGCCCAGTACTATTACTTTTTTTATATTTTCTTTTCTTGGTATTTTTTTCACCTCTCATTTAGATATTGAAGTTTGTTCTTAGATAATTTTTCTCTCTTATTTAAATTAACAATTTCCTTAAATTTGTCAAAAACATAATTACAATCATTGGGGCCTGGGGAAGCTTCAGGATGAAATTGAACAGCAATTATTGGTTTTTTATTATGAATAATACCTTCTATGGTATTATCATCTGAATTGTAAAACCAAGGTTGAAAACCTGTATTAGTTAGAGTTGCTGGATCAATGCCGTATCCATGATTCTGACTGGTTATATATGATAAACTATTTTCTTGATTAATACAGGATTTATTTTGTCCTCTGTGTCCGTACTTGAGTTTATATGTATCAGCACCAGCTGACAATGCAAGTATTTGATTTCCTAAACATATACCCAATGTTGGTATAGATCTATCGATAAGTTTTTTAGCTGTAGTTATCGTAGGCTTACATATTTTGGGGTCTCCTGGTCCGTTACTTATTATAACTCCAACAGGATTAAAAGCTAAAATTTTTTCATAAGTTGAATCCCATGGCACTTGAATAACTTTAAACCCCATTCTTAATAAGTGTCTTATTATACTATATTTCGTACCGGTATCTAATAAGACTAGAGCATCATTATCATTTTTCCCATAAATTTTTACATCGTTAGAGCTTACTAAGGACATAAAATTTTTTGTATTATAATTTTCTACATTTATTATTTTCCTAAAATCAATTTTGTATATTGGTTCTTTTGATACTGACAAAACACCCATCATAACTCCTTTTTGACGAATTATTTTTGTTAATTCTCGTGTGTCAACGCTATATATTCCAGGTATTTTTTCTTCGTATAACCATTCATCTAACGTTTTAATACAGCTCCAATGACTAGCAACATCAGATAAAGAATGAATAACCAGTCCTTTCGGTTGTATTTTTTCCGATTCAAAATATTTTGGTATACCAAATTCATCACGAATATTCTGATCGGGCACACCATAATTTCCCACTAATGGATATGTCATACATAATATCTGTCCACTATAGGATGGATCTGTTAGGCTTTCGGTATATCCAACCATGCCGGTGTTGAACACAATTTCTCCTGCTGTTTGACTAGGATAACCAAAGCCAATTCCAGAAAAGGATTTGCCATTTTCTAGTAATAACTTAGCATGGAAACCAGTATATTTAGGATATAGTATTGGAATTTTTATCTATAATACTAGAATAAAAACAAAATTTAAGTTTTGCTAAAAATGGGATAGTTCTAAACTGTTTAGTTAGGTTTTACTCTTTTCACCATTCTCGGGATTTATTAGGAAATTTATGGTATCTGTATCTATCTGACCTTTTGTATCAGTCACGATTAACTTAAATTGTAATGAGTTTTCTTCTAAATCTTCTGGGATTGGAAAGGAATAAATCATGGAATTACTAGAATTTATTTTAATGTCTGAATTTCCTATTTGTTTCCATAAATAGCTACTTATTTTACCCTCTGGGTCAAAACTAGCTGATGCATCCAAAACAATATTCTGATCATTTGTTATTACCTGGTCTAGCCCAGCATTAGCTATTGGTCTTCTATCTTTTGTTTGTGAATTGGAATCATCTGTAAGTATTTGCAGATCTGGGATAACGGAAGAATTCAATTCAGAAAACTGGGAAATCAATTTCTCATTTTCATTGTCGATTGAATTTCCTATTGTTTTAGTGCCAATCAACTCGTCAGTTGATACAATGTTTGGTTTTTTATAGATTTCTGTTGTTGTAGTTTGGACGCTAGTATTTCTATTGCTTTCGTCATCATCCTCTTCCTCGCTAGTATTTCTATTGCTTTCGTCATCATCCTCTTCCTCGCTAGTATTTACAGCATTATCTTTGATTATGAAATTAGTAGTGTTCATGGGAGCACCTTCATTTTCAATATAGCTAATTGTGGGAAGTGCAGGAGGCAAAAGTTTGGTATTGTTTGCTTCATTTAAGATATCATTTCTAGATAAAGATAACAAATTGGATTTAGAAGAATTAGAATCATCCTTTATATTAGCTGGATGGGATGTGAGCGGAAAAACTTCAATGATAGCTTTACTATCATTAGTTTGTTTGATTTGTGCGAAAAATTTTTCCATAACTTTATTGGAGTGATTATTTTCGCTGGAAATTTCCAATGGAAACTGACTATTAGTTGTTCTGTTTGAATCTTGTACATCAGAGTGATTCGAGAGGTTAGTGATATTAATTGAATCACCATATGCATTGCTAAAGAGAACTGTAACATTGAAAAAAGGGACGAATACTAACACGACATAAAAAAAGATATTTTTACAGGAATCTATTTTTACTAATTTCATATTATAAATTATTAGAAATCATGTTATTTTTTAACCGAATGATTAAATTAATTATAAAATTATTGTTAAACAATGTATGATATGAAATTTTGTTGGTATTATTATTAGTTTAAGTATATTTACATTTTTCTATTGATTAATACTTCATTATGTTGAACTAATTAGGAGATGTGTGTTTATTAAAATGTAATATTATAATTAATACGAATATTTATAAAAGTAGGTCTTTCGGAAATTTATAATGAATCAACTTACTATTGGGATTATATCTTATAACGAAGAGAAAAATATTACTAATTTATTAAATTCTATTAAATCTCAATATTTTGGCAAATTTTGTTTAAAAGAAATTATTATATCCGATGATTCAGATGATGAGACACCTTTTTTAATTAACGAATTTATAAAAAAAAATTCTCAATTTCATATAAGGTTTTTACACCATAATGAAAGAAGAGGAGCGTCTGCTGGATGGAATGAAATTTTTCGAGAGCAGAAAGGAGATTATTTGGTACTGTATGATGCAGATGTCATATTAGAAAAACAAACAACCTATAATCTTGTAAATGGCTTTAGTTCTGAAATAGGACTGTGTGCTGGGAATCCACAACCGATAGAAATTTTTAATATATATGGAAGAGCGACAAAATTTATTTCAATATGGTTACAAAATGTAAGAAAAATTGGGTTATCCCAATTTATGGTAATGGGTAGAGGCTTAGCTATTACACAGGAATTAGCTAAAGTAATAATAATTCCCGAGAATATAGTAGCAATTGATTATTTTCTCCAGTTGAAGGTATTGGAATTGAATAAAAAGATTACTTATGTTGATAACTCGAGGATATATTTTAAAACACCAAAAAATTTACAAGATTTTTTGTCCCAAGTTTTGAGAGCGAATTTTGGGCATAAACAATTATCGTACTTTAAAACTAAGAAATTATCTTTTGTTACTAGTCTTAAAATTACCTTTAAAACATTTATATGTGATCCATATGGTGGTTTTGCCACCCTATACTGTTATTTATTTATCCCTTACTATAAATTAAATTATAAACATAATATAGTATCAAAATGGGAGATTGCACAAAGTACTAAAGGTTAAATAATATTTATCTGTCATTTTATATTAAAACAGAAATAATATATATCAATATTTTATTTCTTTTCATTATTATGAGTAAACCAATGGATCTTGGCAGTTTAAAAATCGGATCTTATATTATTATCGATAATGAACCGTGTAGAATTGTTTCCTATGATCATAGCAAACCAGGAAAACATGGTTCAGCTAAAGCACGTGTTTCGGCTATAGGAGTTTTTGATGGATCAAAACACGGTCTTGTCTCGCCCGTTTCGGCCAATGTTGAGGTTCCCCTTATTGATAAAAGAAGCGGGCAGGTTGTTTCAATAAGTGGGTCACTTCTACAAATTATGGATCTTGAAACCTTTGAGGTCTTTGAAACCTCAGCAGTGGAGGAAAATATTAGGGATAAGATTCTCCAAGGAAAGGAAATTGAATATTGGAAAGTTCTAGATAGAATTAAAATTGTACGAGTAAAAGCATAGTTACTTTGAGTTAATCCTTGGAAACACATAAAAACCTTATTATAGTCTTATTAATTATGGAAGACAAACGAACAATTCCAGTTTGTTTCAAACCTGAGGAATTAAAATTAATAGAGGATTTTGCAAAAAAGTACGGAATGATGAATTATAGTCAAGCCATTGAAAGAATAGCATCCAGACTCTGTTAGTTCAAATATCCACAACATTTTTTTTGAATTTGTATAAGAATCAATTGATCGTTTCTATGAATTT
>JBIOXM010000186.1:0-3250 GCA_044869655.1 Nitrososphaeraceae archaeon
AGAATAATCAAACAAACACCATAATCAGATTTGAAGAAATCTTTTTAAATCAATTGAAGAATATTATATTAATTAAAACTATAACCATAGAAAATAGTAATCAATCTCAAACATATTATATTATGGCAATGAAAAAGAACAACCAAATAACTATAAGACTTGACCCATTGACTGATCCAAAAAATAAAACTGATGCTGTAAAAACCTCACTGGTATATATTGCCAACCAATATAAAAAAATTGATCCAGCTATCTCCATAGGTAAAACAAATTTAGAACAATATCTACTGTAAATATAAAATGAAGATAGGATCAAGTATTTGAAGCCTTATATTTTATTTTATTTTATTTTCCTAGTACTCTTAGTTTATGAAATAGGTTATGTGATGCAGCTATAACCAACCCAGCTACAATCGCTCCAATAAAATTACGGATAGCAACTAAAACATTTGGATAGTATAGATTAATCGAATTATCATATATTAAATATAGATTATTGAACCCCCAGAAAAATAGTGTTATCCATCCTATAATACCGGCTACTAGGGAACCTAATCGTGCACCATCTTTGACGAAAAATAATGCAAATAGAATTCCAAAATACCATACAGTGGCTAATATTATCCAAAGAGGAGTGAATAAATAATTTTTATTATCTAAAAAATAATATGTTGCTCCAATTATACCTAAAGAAATCAATGAAAAAATTAATATTTTTCTATTAAGAGAATCAGACGTTTTTTGCTTTTTTATTATCTTGGTTTTCCTTACTTGTTCCTTCATAGCAGCTTTGATAGATTCTTCAAAGTTCATTAGTTTAATTGGAATTAACTTTTGGATTTCATTATCATGAACTACTGCTTCATGCTTTAAACTATCAATTAAAGGTCTAGCAAGAGATGCCTTTACAGGTGTAATCAAATCTACCCAATAAGAAGAGAGTCGAGGTGTTAAAAATGGAATAATAACAATTTTCAATGATTTGTTTAGAATAGCTGAATATCTTTTCATCATATCTACATACGTAAGAATTTCTGGGCCTCCTACATCAAAATCCTTATTAGCTGTATTCTCAAGTTCTATTGATGTTATTAAATAAGTTACCACATCGTCTACAGATATAGGTTGTGATTTAGTCAGTACCCATTTTGGACAAACCATTACAGGAAGCCTCTCTACCAAGTACTGTAACATTTGAAAAGAACCACCTCCTTGACCTAGAATAACAGCTGCACGGAATATTGTAACTTTAGCCTTAGAAGTTCTTAATATATCTCCTACCTCCTTTCGACTCTGCATATGTTCAGATAAATCTTTATGTTTCATATCAATGAGACCGCTAAGATAAATTATCCTTTTTGTGTTTGTTTGTGAGGCTGCCTTGGCAAAATTTTCCGCTGCAATTCTATCTCTTTTTGAGAACTCTTGCCATTTTTTTGTTGAGCCTTCCATAGAGTGTATAAGGTAAAACGCTACATCTACTTCTTTTAGAGCTTCTACTAGTTCTAAATAATTAGAAGCATCAGCTTTTACTACTTCAACAATATCTCCACTTGAATTAAAAAGGTCATAAATAATTTCTGGATTTCTTGTCATACACCTAACCGTATAATTTCCATCAGCTAATAATCTCTTGACAATTCTACTTCCAATAAATCCTGTTGCACCAGTTACTAATATCCTTAAATTTGGTTTTGTATTTTTGCTATTGTACATGTATAATTCTACGTATGTTTATTTTTAAATAGAATTTCATTTGATATTTATATAAATAAAAAGTTATTGCTGTTGTTGTTGTCATTTTTTTTATATATTCTAATTTATTCCTTCCAATTATACCTAAAATAACTTTAATATACAAATCTAATTTCATTCTAAGAATATTGATTAAATATTTTAGATTCTTATTTTCACGGGAATAGATATAAGTAAAAATAACTTTTCTTCTTTGGGGTCCTATATTCATTGTAAGAAGAATATCCATATCTATAATATGACTTCCTTTTAAGACTTATTGTACTGTTGTTTCGTTGTTGGTTGTACAACAGTTTTTAATTCAATCAGCCTCCATACTATGAATCCAAATACAATACCGTAGATTATGTGAAATCCTAATGAACCTATAGCTACAAGGGGATAAAGCCCCTGAAAATGAGATGCTATTCCAAATAAATATTGGTTAGGAGCAGATATAGCAAAAGCATCTAGTTTGGGCTGAATTATAAATGTGGCTAAGGGTAGGAATAACACTATCCATAGAGAAATACCTGCAATTATCCCATAAGTTATACCCCTCTTCAAATTATAGGGAAACAATTTGTTCCAAAATAATACTCCTTGACCAAAAATGTTACCTGCTACAGTGCCTGTTGCAATATGTAATGCAAATCCAATATATTGCGATACGACAGTATCATAGAAACCAAGGGAAGTTCCTATTACTGCAAAGAAAGTACCTATAGGCGTTTGTGATACAATATCAACAATAACTAATAATCCTGAAATTGCCCAAGCAGAGATAAATCCTGCGAATGTAGAATACAATATCAAATACTTTGAACTATGATCAAGTTTGAACATATTATAACTTAAACTTTCTCATATAAAAATAGGACATAACTCTATAATATAGTGCCAACTATATGATTAAATGAATAAATAATAATTATACAAAACATAGAGATCTGAAATTCTGTATACATAACAAATCGTAAAAAATGATAATTTCAGTTGTAAATCATTATCAATGTAATCTAAATAGATGTTAAAATTATTTAGGATACTATTTATTTAATATATAAAAAATAATTACAGAGGTATGTCTAAATATTATTTGCAGTAAAAAAGAAGAAGAAGAATTACTGTAGTTTGGGTTAAATGACGTTTTTTTGAGGATTTATTGTGGTTAATATTGTGCTTTTAACAGATTAGATAAATCTTATTATATTATTTAAAAAAATTTAACTATAAAAAATATTATCTATTCATTCATTAAGTCATAAACATTATGTATTCATTTTTTATTATTTATTTTGTTTCTATTTTCCCAAGTAAAAACCTAAGTGAATCTTCTAATTTTGGATTAAAAAAGTTGTAGCCTGTTGAAACTAGTTTTTTGGGAATAACATAAGTATTTGCAGAAAGTAATTCCTTTGACATTTCACCAAAGATTAGTTTAGGAATATTTTGATTTATTGACAATGATAGTTTTGGATTAAATATCTTTGTGAGTGTATCTGAAAATTCTAAA
>JBIOXM010000187.1:0-15836 GCA_044869655.1 Nitrososphaeraceae archaeon
GCAGTATGTATGAACCTGAACAATTTCCTGGCTTAATTCATAGAATGTTAGATCCCAAAACAGTTATCCTTCTGTTTGCAAGTGGGAAGTTAGTTTGTACTGGAGCTAAAAAAGAAGCAGAAGTATACCGAGCTGTACATAATCTTCATAATCTATTAGAAGAAAAGAGCCTTATGATATATGAAGGGTAGTTATTTTTGGAATTATGATTTGTTCTTTATTTATAACTCTTTTCTAGATAATACTTACAAACTCATTGATAGTTAACAAAATATAGTTATTTAATAGGTATTATAAATATTCAATATTCCATTGTACCTTTTGAAGGATACAAAAAAATTTTGGATAATTCCTCAATTATTTCTAATATTATTCTAAAGCTGTTAAGCGTTATTATATAATAATTATATCATAAATTAAAAAGTTTACAACTTCCAATACTTCAACAATTTAATTCCATCGCTAATCAGTTTTAATCTAATATAAATTACTGATTTAAACATTTCCTATCCTATTGTATTGGCTTTACTAAATATTATAAAAAATCATTCATCTATATTATATTATGAAACAGATTTATTTTAATTCTTACAATCATATTCATGCCAGAAATATGGCTTGGTTACGGTTCCACAGATGTAGTGTTAGATATAAAACAAGAAAATTTACTTTACTGTTATCCTGAGTTAAATTTGTTATCTGATGAAAATATAAAAGATATTCTAACTGATATAAAGTTTTCAAAGAAAACTCTCATTTTTCCATTATCTTCTTCAAAGTGGATAACAAAAATAATATCTTTTTTAATAGAAATTAATAAAACTGATAACACAAAGGAAATTGAAATTGGAACGTTTTCCGAATATTTTCTTCAAATCAAAAATCATTTTGATGATAATGTTAGAATTTTTCAAATCGATAAAAAATATTTTTATGAAAACATCAAAAATTTTGATAATGTTATTTTTATTTCAAAGATTGGATATGAACCTCTTTTTGGATTCAGTGTAACTCCTTCTATGCTGATAAGGAATTGTATTAATAGTTTGATGGATGAAGTTTTTCATTCTAATGAAATTATAAGTCCTAATCCTGGTCAAATAGGAGATCCACTTAAAATAGCATTAGAGCTTTATGATAAATTAGGTCTATATTCCATAGAGGTTTTACATAATCAATATGGAATTTCTCGTCTTTATTGTGGATTTAATTCAACATTTATTAAATCCTCAATTTTGGATTTTAAATCAAATACTAATTTTAATCTCGCTGAGCAAAAGTCATTAATAGTTAGCTCAGGTGTGGAACCGGAAAATCATATCACTCTTACTAACTCACTATACTCATTATGGAACTCTATAGTAATTTTGAAAAATCAAGGAATGGCTGTTTTACTAGCAGAAAATAGTCATGGTATAGGTGATGGCGCTTTACCTTTGTATTTAGAAGGTAAATTGAATCTTTCTCAAATCAAGAAAATTAATTATATAAAGGGATTAGAACATCTAGTTTATCTTGAGAATTTGAAAAATGAGTATTATCTTGGACTCGTTTCTTCAATACCTTTCCACTATACTAAAACAAAATTAGGGTTTAATACTTTTAATAATGTTAAAGAAGTTTTACAAAATATGCTTACACGTTATGGAAAATCAAATAAGATTACGATTTCCCCTGAACCTTGTATTACATTTTTTATGAATCAACAAAAATGATTCTGAATATGTGAAATATTTTCAATCGATTTAGTTTATAATATAGAATTTGTTCTATTATATAAAGTTAAATACCTTGTCAAATTAAATATAGAAATTGCAATCTATTCTTAGAAGTGTTGGCGGTTATGTTATTCGTAATTGCGAAGAAAAAGATCTTCCCTTTGTTATTAATATAAACATGTTAACACTTCCAGAACATTATTCTGACTATTTTTTTAGTTCTATTTTAGCAGAATTACCAGAAGCATTTATTGTAGCGGAAACAAAAAATCAGATAGTAGGCTACATTATGTGTAAAATAGAATTCGGTTTCTCAAATTTCAGAAAATTAGGTTTTGTAAAGAAGGGTCATGTAGTCTCAGTTGCAGTTTTAGAAGAACATCAAGGAAAAGGTGTAGGAACAGCATTAATGCTCGAAGGAATTAATGGTATTATTATTAGAAAAAGCGATGAAATCTATTTGGAAGTTAGAGTAAGCAACGAAAGTGCAGTTCAACTATACAAAAAACTAGGTTTCATTATCAAATCTAGATTAAAATCATATTATCGGGATGGCGAAGACGCATTTTTAATGGCCAAAGATCTTAGTTAGATATATAATATTACAATTGGATTCCTTATGATAATGAAAAGTAATAGACCTATTGGCATCTTTCTTTTAATTGTTCCTACAGTAATTTTTCTAATGTATATTTATCTATTATTTGCTTCAAATTTAGATTTGCTTTTGATCAAACTTACTATTATAGGAACTATAGGAATAATTGTTTCCGTTTTTATTTGGATTGGGTATACTATGATTTCTACTTCTAATCCTAATGAAATTACAGATGATAATATTTAAAATATCTCTAAATCAAAAACTGTTTGATATATTCTGGGACCAACTTCTCTTATTACTCTTCCACAAATTATCTTATATTGATAACATTGGAAATTATTATGACAATTTAGTTTTCCTTCTTCCAGTGCATTTAATTTACTTTTGGCTTTAATATGGGCAAAATAGTGAATAATTCCTTTATTATTTTTAAGAGCCATAATTGCTGAACCAATAAATTCTGATGCTTGTTCTGGAAGTGGCATAAGAACCCTGGTAGCTTTACCTTTTAATTGAGTAGATATAATTGTTCTAGCATTACCCAAAATAGGAATAACTCTGTCTTGAACTTTGTTTAACTTGGAATTAATAATACATAAATCGGTTGCATGAGGATTCGAATCTATGCTATATACAATACAATCAGGATTTTTTTTTGCAAGAATAATTGAATAAGTTCCTATTCCTGCGAACATGTTAACGATTATTTCATTATTTCTTATTAACTTAGAAACTCTCAGTCTTTCAGTAGAAAGACGAGGAGAAAAATATGTCTTTAATACATCTACTTTAAATATACATCCATGTTCTCTATATTCTGTAATCGATTTATTGATTCCTGTTAAAAAACATAGTCTTCTTGTTCTGTACTCTCCTTGTACTGAAGAGATTTGCTGAAAGACAGTTTTTACTGTCTTAATTTTATTTATCAGTATTTTGGCTATAATTTCTTTTTTCCCATCTAGTTCCTCTGGAATTTTAATTATGATTATATCACCAATTATATCAAATGATGAATAAACCTTTTCAATTTCTTCTTTTGCAAATACATCTTTTAATGCATTTTTAAGCATAGACCCCATTTTTACCATATCTTTATTTTTTTATATAGTAATATTCGCCTGAATTTTTTTGTAATTTATCTAATTGACTTCTATTTTTATTTACTCGTGGTCGTCCAGTAGTTTCATCCCTTCTATAAGTAATATCTAAATCTCTAAGAAAGAGGTTCATACCTTCCATCTTAGACATGGGTTTGCTAGCTATACCATATAGACCTGGGTTCCCATTAAATATTATTAAAGAATCAGAAACTATATCAATTAACTGCATGTCATGATCAATAATTATTGCTGATTTTCCTTGCGCTCTTACAAACCTCTGAATAAATTTTGCTAATGCTATTCTCTCCTCAATATCTAGAAAGGCTGAAGGTTCATCTAATGCATAGATATCAACATCTCTCATTAATGATGTTGCTATTGCTACTTTTTGTAATTCTCCTCCGCTTAAATTCTTTATATTTTTTTCATACAGTTTTTTAACTCCCATTGGAATGAGAATTTGTTCCTCCGCAATGCTTCCTTCTAGAATATTTTGATATGCTGTGTATAATAATGACTTAACATCAGAATCATATTCTTGAGTTATGTATTGTGGTTTGTATGAAATTTTAGCATTAGTTTCTATCTTTCCAGCATCCGTATTCTCTACTCCTGCAATCATTTTCATAAAAGTTGTTTTTCCTAATGCATTTGCTCCTATGACTCCTAAAACTTCACCTTTTCTTATTTTTCCCTCCGAAACTTTGAGACGAAATGCGTTAAAATTTTTTTGTAATTCTGAATATTGAGTGACAATATTATTTAAAATAAAATCATCAACAGGATTGAATGTATCAAATCTGAATTTTTTTTCTCTAAATCTTATATTTTCTGATGGGATAAAACCGTCCAGAAAATTATTGATTCCTGCCTTTGTAGACTGTAAACTGGAAACAATTCCATAGGCTCCAGATTCACCATATAATATATGAATATAGTCAGACAAATAATCTAATAAAGTTAAATCATGCTCGATAACCATAACTGTTTTTCCTTTGGAAGCAAGATTCTGTATTACTTTAGCTACGGCCAATCTTTGATAAATATCATTATATGATGATGGTTCATCAAAGAAATAGTACTCTGCATCTTTAATTGCAGCAACAGTGACTGCTAATCTCTGTAATTCTCCTCCACTTAATTCATTTAGGTTTTTATTCAGGGAGTTTTTCAAACCTAGTTTCTGTGAGATATCATCTGCAGTTTTATTTTCATCAAATTTCTTTAAAATCTCATTTACTGTTCCCTTGAACACCTTTGGTATTTTATAAACTAGCTGAGGTTTTATCGATACCTTGAAATTTCCATTAGCAATGTTTTCAAAATGTGACTTTAATTCAGAACCATGAAACTTTTCAAGAACATGCTCCCATTGAATATTTGAATCATAATTGCCAAAATTAGGTCTAAGATTCCCTGATAATATATTTACAATAGTAGATTTTCCCATACCATTTCTACCTAGGAGACCGACAACAGAACCTTTCTTCGGAGTTGGTAAATGATAGAGCCTAAAAGAATTTATTCCATATTGATGAATTTTATGTTCATCTAATTCTTTTGGTAAGTTTACTATTATAATTGCTTCAAAGGGACATTTTTTAACACATATTCCACAACCAGTACATAGATCTTCGGAAATTACTGCTTTAGCATCCTCTTCCCGTTGAACAATGCATTTACCCCCTGTTTTATTTACTGGACAATAAATAATACATTCTAATCCACATTTTTTTGGTTTACATAATTCTTCATCTAAAACTGCTACTCTCGCTGTTGATTCAGGGTTTCCCATTTGTTATATTTTTTACATTTATGTATTATATCTCTTGCTAGGTTGCATTTCTGATTGTTGTTAATTGTAGGTTTTGAAGATTTAAAAACGAATAAATTAACCTTTTGATATTTTCTATTTAGCCGGTCATAGTGGCAGGGTGCGACCCGGACTCATACCGAACCCGGAAGTCAAACCTGTCGTCGCTGCCTAGTACTGACCTACGTGAGTGGTTGGGAAAGGGCAGTGCTGGCGTTTTAAAAAATTTTAAATTATATTAAATGAGTTACATCTTATTCACTTTCATTCATAATAAACTTGATTATTGTTCGTATCCCAAAACCTGTTGCTCCAGGTGGATTGTATGATTTTGACAAACTTCCTTCCTGACTCCATGCCGTTCCCGCAATGTCAAGATGTACCCATGGTGTATTTTCTACAAAATTTGACAAAAAAGCTGCTGCAGTGATCGCTCCGGCGGCTCGTCCTCCTATATTTTTAATATCTGCACTTTTACTTTTTATCTGCTCATGATGATCCTCTGATAATGGTAATTCCCACATTTTTTCATCAGTAACTTTAGATATGTCAAGAATTTTTTTGATTAATTTTTCATCATTACCTATTATGCCTGCTATATTACTACCTAATGCTATAATGCAAGCTCCTGTTAGTGTAGCCATATCAATTATTAGTTTGGGCTTATATTGCTTAATTCCAAAGGCTAGTGCATCTGCAAGTATTAATCTACCCTCTGCATCTGTGTTAATCACTTCCACGCTTTTTCCATTATACATTTTGATAATGTCACTAGGTCTATAAGAAGAATTAGAAGGCATATTTTCAACTGTAGGAATTATTCCAATCACGTTATGATTTATCTTTAAAGAAGATAATGATTTCATAATTGCAATAACGTTAACACCACCGCATTTATCAAACTTCATTTCCTCCATTTTGTCACTTGGTTTAATCGATATTCCACCAGAATCAAATGTTACTGCTTTCCCTACAAGTAAAATTGGATTCTCTTCTTTTTTAGTCCCTTCATATTTCAATATTATTAGTTTAGGGGTATTAATACTGCCACCTCCTACAGAAACTATTCCATTTAATCCCATATCTTTCATAGAATCGAAACTTATAATCTTAGATTTAATCCCTTGATTTTTTAAATCCAACGCTATTTTTGCAAGATATTCTGGAGAACATTCATTAGGAGGTAAATTACTGATTTCTCTGCCTAAATTCACAGCTTGACATATCACAGATATTTCATTGATTATTTTTTGATATTCTTTTGAATTTGAGTCTATCAATATCGAAACCTTATCGATAGCATTATTATTCTTGGAAGTTTTAAATTTTTCAAATGAATAAGATGAAAGTATAATTCCTTCTACAAATGATTCAATTGTATCTTTAGAGAAATTAAATGTGAGAATAGAAAGTTCTTTTATTTTAAATTCTTTTGCATATTGAATTATTTTTCCAGAAATAATTCTTGATTTCTCTGTATTAAATTCATTTTTGTTACCTAATCCTGCAAATAATATTTTTCTAGCTGGGAGTTTTGCGAAGGTGTATAATTCGTTTAATAGACCAAATTTATGAATATGGGAAATAATTTCTTTTCCTGCAATACTTATCTCCTCATCGAATTTATTAAGTAAATCTGAATAATCTTCATTGAGAAAACATCCAATAACCAAAAGTTCTGTCCTCTTTTCACTTATCTTTGTTTCATCTGCTATAATTTTTAACATATATTATGAAATTCAATAATAATATTTTAAATTATTGAATTGAGTTTAATTGCTGTGACTAATTGAATCATTTCTCCAGCTAGATTTTTATCTTTCTTTATATTTTGTTTCTCTATGCCACTTTTGTGGTTTGAAGGTATTGATATATGATATTTCACATGCGTTATCTAGATCTAAAAAGAAAAATTCAAGAGATTAGAATTAATGCTATCGAAGGAATTGCTGAAGCAGGATCCGGACACCCTGGCGCCTCTTTTTCTGCTGCTGAAATAATGGGGGTATTATATTTTAGGGAATTACGTCATGATTCTTCAAATCCCACCTGGACAAAAAGAGATTACTTTATTAATTCAAAAGGACATTCCGCTCCAGGTTACTATGCAACGTTGGCAGTAGCTGGATATTTTCCAAAAAATGAAATGAAAGATTTAAGGAAATTTGGATCTAGATTGCAAGGTCATCCTGTAAGGTATTCAAAACTTTTAGAACATCATTCTGTACCTGGAGTAGAATATTCTGGAGGTTCAGAAGGTATAGGTCTTTCTGTTTCAATTGGAATTGCTTTGGCAAATGTTATTGATAATAAAGATAACAATGTGTATGTTTTACTAGGTGATGGCGAAACAAATGAAGGTCAAGTATGGGAAGCTGCTATGACTGCTCCTAAATTTAAATTAGATAATCTTGTAGCAATTTTGGATCGTAACAAAATTCAACAAGACGGATTTACCGAAGATATCATGCCTTTGGACCCAGTACGTGATAAATGGGTAGCTTTTAACTGGAATGTAATAGAAATTAATGGACACAAAGTTGAACAAATAATGGATGCATTGAACAAAGCAAGTGAAATAAAGGATAAACCTACTATTATAATTGCAAATACCGTAAAAGGAAATGGGATTAAACATATGGCTAATAATCCACAATGGCATGGTAAAGCACCTCATAATTTGCATATTCCATTATTAATCGAAGAACTAGAAGGAGAATATATGATAGCACCCTCGATCATCGCAGGAGAAAAAGAAAATTATGAAGAAAAAATAAAAAAAGTTGAAAGAGGTGGAGCAGACATTATACATTTAGATGTGATGGATGGGATATTCGTTCCTAATATTACTTTTTTAGCAGATACAATTAAAAAATTAAGACCAATAACCAATATACCTTTTGATGCGCATCTAATGATTGAAAAACCATATAATCATATTGAAGAATATATTAACGCTGGTTGTGATATTATTACAATTCATGCTGAAACTTGTGATAATGAGAAATTCTGCTACATTAGAGAGAAGGTAATGTCTGCAGGAATAAGTTTAGGCATAGCTATTAATCCACAAACTGAATTTCCCGAATGGGCATTTTCCTATTTGAACGATATTGATATCATAATAGTTATGTCTGTAAATCCTGGCTTTTCTGGACAAAAATTTATTCCTGATATAACATCTAAGATTAGCAAGTTGAATAAGACTTTAAAAATGAAAGGGTACAAAGGATATATTGAAGCAGATGGCGGCATTGATGCTTCTACTGTTCAACGAGTATATGATGCTGGAGCACGAATTATGGTAGCAGGTAGCGCCGTTTTTTCTAATTCAGATATAAATACAGCCATTCTACAGTTAAAACATAAAACTAATGTCACGCTAGAAAGAAACCTATTAAAAAAAGCAGATGAAAATAGTATAAGAAAAGATTGGATTATTGCACGTAAGCATATTTTGATACCTGTTGCTAATGAGCTGGGAATAGAAGATGAAATTAACAGACTCTGAATTAAGAAAAGGGGATATGCGATCTGCATATGGCAATGCTCTAGTTGATTTAGGTAAAATTAATAAAGATATTGTGTGTGTCGGGGCAGATACTACTGATTCATTAAAAACAAAAAAATTTGGCGATCAATTTCCTGAACGTTTTTTTAATATAGGAATAGCTGAGGCAAATCTTGTTTCTATTGCAGCAGGTTTCGCAATTGCTGGAAAAATAGCATTTGCAAGCACATATGCTGCATTTTTACCTGGACGGTGTTTAGATCAGATTCGTAATGCAATCTGTTATCCCAGCCTAGATGTTAAATTAGTAGTATCTCATGCTGGTTTAACAGTAGGCCCAGATGGAGCCTCACATCAACAAATTGAAGATCTAGCTATTATGAGATCAATTCCCAATATGAAAGTCCTGGCACCTGCTGATTCTGTATCTGTTTTCAAACTAATTAAAAATATTGCAGAGATTCCAGGTCCATTTTATGTAAGACTTGCTCGCCCCTCTTCAGAAATACTTTACGATGACAGTGATAGTACATTCCAAATAGGTAAAGGAAATATTTTGCAAGACGGTTCAGACATAACTATTATTGGTTGTGGATTAATGGTATATAAAGCTCTTAAAACAGCTAAAATCTTGAAAGAAAAATACAATATATCCGCTCGTATAATTGATTCTTATTCAATAAAACCATTGGATAATGATATGGTGTTAAAAGCTGGACAGGAAACTGGCACAATTATTACAGTTGAAGAACATAATATAATAGGGGGATTGGGTAGTGCAGTAGCAGAGATATGTTCTGAATATTATCCTTGTTGTGTAAAACGAATTGGAGTTAGAGATACATTTGGAGAATCTGCAAGAGATTCTGAATTAGATATTTTGCTTGAGTGTTATGGTCTAACCGAAAAAGAAATAGAACGGGTTGTGCTATCTACAATTGATAAATTAAAAAAATGAAAATATTCCTTGATACTGCTAATCTTGATTCCATTCGTCATTATTCTGAAATGGGAATGGTTGATGGAATAACAACTAATCCTACTCTTCTTTCAAAAGAAGGTGGAGATCCAGAAGAAATCATTAGAGAAATCGTAAATATAGTCCAAGGACCAGTTAGCTTAGAGGTTATATCTACTGAAATCAATCAAATAATGGAAGAAGCTTATATTCTCCAGCGATATGGTTCAAATGTTGTTATTAAGGTTCCAATGATTCCTGATGGATTAAAAGCAGTTAAAAAATTAAAAGAAGAAGGAATAGAAACAAATGTAACTCTTGTTTTTTCAGCTAATCAAGCATTATTAGCTGCAAAGGCAGGAGCATCATATGTAAGCCCATTTATTGGAAGACTCGATGATATCGGTGCTGAGGGCATGAGCCTTATCAGAGACATAAACCAAATTTTCAAAAATTATCAATATAATACTAAAATTCTTGTGGCAAGTATACGTCATCCCATTCACGTGATTGAATCTGCTAAAGTTGGTGCAGATGTAGTAACTTTACCGCCTGATATTCTTGGAAAAATGTTTTTACATCCTCTTACAGATAAAGGCTTAAAGACATTCATTTCAGATTGGGAAAATCTTAAGAAAACAAATCCCTCAATTAAGATTTTATAACTTTATATTTATCCTTATTTTTCTGAACAATTACACTTTGAGCAAATTAATAACCTTTTTTGGTATATCTTCTACTCTACTAGCTATTGTTTTATTGTAATTAAGATATTTTAAATTGTGACCAATATTGATAAGATCATTTAAATCTTTTCCTAATCCCAGGGCTGCCATGTGGATAGAGAGATTCCTGTAGATTAAAACCATTTCTTTAACGGCATCATAATTTGAAGGCTCTCCATCAGTTAGTGTAATCATTATCTCCGGCTTAAATGATTTAATAAAAGGTAAAAGAATAGTGTATATTTCAGCTAATGGTGTACCGCCACTTGCTCTTATTTGGGCTAATCTTCTGGCATTCAAGATAGACCATGGTATTTTCGGTGGTTTAACTAACCAACATTTTACTTTTTTTGCTTCAGTACTAAACGCATAGACTGCGAAATCAATTCCTAAGTAACTAAGGGCTTCACATAACGCAACGGTCGCTTGTTTATATTTTAGTTCAATTTCTTCTATACTACTAGAATGATCAAGTAAAATGACAACTTTTGTTCTGATTGATAATTTAAAGTCACTGAGAAAAGGTTTAGTCTGAGAATCAATATATGCCTCTGTGTCTAATTCATCGCCTTGTTCTTGATGAAGTTCTACCCATCCAGTTTTCCAATCTCTAAATGCTGATTTAATTTTTTGAATTAATTCTATGTCATAGATTTCTGATTCATTAATATCCATTCTATTTGGAATACTAATGTCAAAGTTTTCTAAACTGTCATATCCTTTTGTTTCTGATTTCTTACTTTCTTTTACTAAAGTTTCAAATTCTTTTACTACATCTTTTCCTTCGATAATTTCTTTTATTGCTTTGTCAAATTCTTTATTGACTAGTTTTGATTTTATTATTCTCTCTAGTTGCTTAAATAAATCTGATTTGTTCATTGCCATACCTATACTGGATCTAGGAGTAGTCAAAGGAATTGATAATAAAGGATCTATTTGTAATATTTTTACAATTTCTCTTACCTTGTCATAAATCCAATCTGTTCCTAATCTTTTATCAAGAGCTTCTCTAATACACTCATTTGCAAACTCTGTTGCTTCCCTTACCTTGTCAAATTCATTTCCAAATAGTTCCCCTTTAATATAACCAGTAAGAAAATATTGTGAAAAAGCTTCGATTATTTTATGTCTTCCATATATTGTATTTAGGAGAGGTTTTGACAACCAAGACATACTCTCATAAAAAATTATTTCATTTGTCATACCTTGCCATCCACGTAAACCTAATATTTCGATTCTTTTTGTTTCTATACTATTGAGAATAAATCCATATGCATGATCCTGACGAGAGACTTTTACTTTAGAAGTATGTCTTATTCTCATTGCTTCATACCATAAAGAAACTCTCCATTGCCTATATCTTTGAAATTCTTCACCATGAAAATAATTTAATGTTGGTAAAATAATCTGTTGTTTTTCAATATCTGTTTGAGGAGATTTGTCTTTAGAAAGCGTAACAATGACTTTTGCATTATTAGACCATCTACGTGCAAGAAAAGTAGCTATGTCTAAGAGAATCTCATTTCTTAAATATTTTTTATTAGTATCTAATGTCACATTTATCAACCGAATATCGAAATAATCATATCCATGACTTTTCTATACTCTACTTCTCCCCATTGGTTATAGGCATTTGCAAAAACTATTTCAGCTGCAAGCTTAGGATCAGTACCAATATTGAGTAATTTAGTAAATGCAATTGTTTCCCTTAAACTAGGCCCATAAAATAGTTCCTCTACTCCAGCTGCTTCTCTTAATGCTCTTGCTAATTTTATAGCACGTTGTATATTAATTAAATTGTCATTATCTACTATAGTGTGTTGTTTAATAATTTCGAGTTCAGTTTCCTCTGGTGGGTAATCTAAATTTAGCCTAATTGGGAACCTGCTTAAAAGTTGAGGTGGTAATTCTTTAGTGCCAACGTGGGATAAAGGATTAATTGTAGCAACTACGAACCAGCCTTCACTAGCTTTAATAATCTGACCTTCTGCTTCTTTCAATATTATTTGCCTCCTATCATCTAGAGCCTCATCTAATCTTAAGAGCATATCTGGTTCTGCAGCATTTAGTTCATCTAAATAAAGAATTCCTCCTTCTTTCATAGACTTTACCAAAATTCCCTCTACAAAGTTGATTTCACCATTCTCTATAGTCTTAGTTCCAACTAAATGAGACTCCCTTGTTCTAAGACTAAAGTTTACTGAAAAAATATTCTTATTAAGTTCAGAGGCAAATTTTCTTGCCAACGATGTTTTTCCTGTTCCCTTAGGACCAATTATAAGAGCAAAAAGATTTATTTTGTAAGCTTTTTTTAATATATCCATAGATTGATTCCAGTCTAAATAATTGATGGTCTCCATTACATTACTCATTGTTAATATTACAGATTGAGTTTAATTTATAAATTAACTAAATAAATATTAGAAATTATCTTTTGAATGAATAATCTTCTTTTTATTATTTATATAATCAGTTAATAGCATCTTACCTATTGAATCTGGATTAATATAGTATGATCTTCCTTTTACGTATTTTTCCATTTCATTTACATAAGTCAACATAGAGTTTTCTTCACTTATCATTATAGTATCAATTTGAATTCCTTTTTTGTAACATTTTTTGGCTTCAATTATAGTACGTTCGCCGATAAATTGATCAACTTGTCTATATCTATAACACAAATATACTAATCCGCCTGAATGTATATCTAAATTCATTTCATGACTTTTCTTGATAGAATTTATTGTATTTTTATCTGGAATATAGAAATGAGAGTAGGGCCTTTGCGAGAGTATTTTTTGCTGCTCTTTTTCATTATCAATAAAACATGCGCTAGGATGACCATCAGTAATAAGTACTATTCTTTTATTTTCTATAGGATTTTTTTGTAACATTTTTTTAGCTAGCCTTAATGCCGCTTGATAATTTGTATAATGAAGAAAATCAACTCCTGGTTCAAAAGTTTTTAAATATGGAATATCTAGTGGATCTATTTTAGAAGCTAATGCACCGAATCCTATTATGTTAATTATGTCTGAAGGGAAAAATTTTTTATGTAGTATATACAAAGACCATAATGCTTTCTTAGCAGCTTCTATTCTACTTAAATCCCCGTACAATGTTGAATATCTCATTGTGGAACTGAGATCTATACAATATACTATCGAAATTCTAACATCTTGGATAGTTTCATATTCTTCAAAATCTTCAATATCTAATTTTAACGGTATTTCGACTTTACCATTTTCTCTTGCAAGCCTTTGAATTGAATTTAATAATGAATTTGGAATATTAATTAATCTAATATCATCACCAATTTCGTATTTTTTTGTTGTGTCTAATAAAAGAGATCCATACCCAAAGGTTCTGGTTTCATGTATTCCGAAATCTCCTTTTTTTAGTTCCTTCAAAATATCTTGTAGTATTTTTTCACCAATATTCACAAATCCTTTACTGCTTAACCATTTTTCAGAATTTTTTAAATAACCTTTTCTTATAAGGTGGGTGATAATGGGTAAATTCGCTTTTACGTTGCTGTCAGATGATGCATTTAACTCATTTTTATCTTTAAAATCGTTTTCTTGTTTAAATTTGTTCTTCTTTTCTTTTTTTTTAATAATCTCTTGTAAAGTTTGTTCTAATTCCTGCAAAGAAGGTGTTTTCTCTTTAAGAATTTCTCTTCCAAGAGATTTTAGTAAGTCATCGTCGAACATATCATTACTTGTATTATGTTCTTCTCCCAGCTCTTCAAACTTTTTATTTGAAGTTTTATCCGGGTCTTTTGTAAAAGGAAAGTAAATAAAATCTATTGATTTATTAGTGAATATTTTCATATATTCCCTTTTCTCTTCTATCGATAATTGGGTTATCTAAATTTCTTAACCCTTCAAGTATTAACTCTACTATCGATGCTCTATATTCTTTATCTTCTTTACTAGAAAAGGATAAGCCATTAAGATCAATTCTGTTATATTCGATATTTTTGATAAAACCATTTTTTTCATTTTCGTCTATTTCTATCATCCTGTCAACTATTTTTAAAAGAGTCGGAAAATTTTTCAATTGATTTTCGTAATTAACTTGAGAATTGCTGGTCTTATCTCCCAAAAGATTTTGTGATACTATAAATTTCATATTCTCACTAAATTCATTTTTTACTAACACAATATCTTCGCTCTTTATGTTTTGTATATATTCTCTCGCAGTAGTCTTTATTGCTTCTGAAATTAATTTATTTAAAATATCTAATCTATTTTGATTATTATCATCTAATTCGGATAATTCAAATTTCGAGGTTTGATGTATACTATTAATGTCAGAAAATCTAGGTACTGCCTTTACGTTATAAATTAAAGATCTTACTCTCTCAGCCTCACTAATTATAGCTTCAGTAGAATGCACTGACATTCTCACACTTACCCCTTTGTCTTGATTAATTTCTGAATTTGTTCTAGCTAATTGTGTGATCGTGGCAAGGGCTTTCAAGACGAAGATAGGTAAAATAACATTTTTTGGATCACTTAGTTTTATTTCCTGAATTATTATAAGCATTTCATCAATGAGTTTTACAGGATAACGTGTCTCAATATGACTTCGAAGTCTATCAAACAAAGGTTCTATTATTTTTCCAGAATGAGTATAATCAATCGGATTTGAGGTAGCTATTATTTTGAGATCAGGCTCAAAGTAAACAGGATATGAACCTGTAGTGAATCTACCTTCCTGCAATACGCTTAATAAAGAAACTTGTTTTCTAGGATCCAAAACAGGTAATTCATCAATACACAATATTCCATGTCTGGCTTGTAATAGCTGACCTGGTGAGTATGATTCTATATTATAAATCTCAACTCCTTTTTTTGCTATTTTGATGGCATCAATTTGTCCTACTAAATCTTTAACCGAAATATCGGGAGTTGCTAAAATGTATCTATATCTTTCAGATCCACTAATCCAATCTATTTTAGTATCTAATCCATTATTCCTGATAGTATCTTCTGTTTCTTTTGAAACAGTGAACCTGGGAGAATAATGCATAATTTCTTTGTCTTCTAATAAAGAAATCATTTGTTCAGCTCTAATTGTTGTTGGAATATCATTTGTTAGAGACTTTCTAATTATGGGTATTGGTGATAACAAATTTTGAGATATCGCTTCAGATAATTTCGTTTTCGCTTGACCTATTTGTCCTACCAATAAAAGATCATGACCGGCAAGAATACCTCTATTTATTGATGGTATTACGTCATCCTCATATCCAATGATTCCACGATATGGATTTATACCTTTTTTAAGAAGCATTATTAAATTCCCACGAATCTGATTATCGACTTTAGCATGCCTGTAATTAATTTCGAGCAGATCTTTTAATGTTTTAATTTCTTTATAATTTTGTGGAACACCAGGG
>JBIOXM010000188.1:0-3219 GCA_044869655.1 Nitrososphaeraceae archaeon
CCGATAACGACTGGATTGAAGTAACTCCTCCAGTAATAGTAAAAGGCGCAGTAGAGGGAGGTTCCACATTATTCTCTTTAAAATATTTTGATGAAAATGCATATCTCTCCCAAAGCGCACAATTATATTTAGAAGCTATGATTTTTTCGCTTGGACCCGTATGGTCTATAACTTCTTCGTTTCGTGCTGAGAAATCTCGAACAGTAAGACACTTAACGGAATTTCTTCATTTAGAAGCTGAGGCTCCCTGGATATCTTTAGAGGATCTTATACAATTTCAAGAAGATTTAGTCTCTTATATTATACAAAATATTTTAAAAAAAAATAAAAACGAATTTGAATTTTTGAAAAGGAATATATCAGAATTAGAGAAAATTTCTCCGCCATTTGACAGAATTACCTATGAAAAGGCAATAGATAACCTTCGAAAGGAAGGACTTAGAATAGTAGATAAAGAATCATCATCTCGATTAATTGAATATGGTGATGATCTTAATATTGAATCAGAAAGGCTTCTGACACTAAATTCATCTAAACCATTATTTGTTATTGGGTATCCACTGAACATAAAACCTTTTTATGTTAAAGAAGAAATTGCAAAAGAAGGAATAGGAATTGCAGCAGATTTACTTGCACCGAATGGTTTTGGTGAAATTACATCTGGAGGAATAAGAGAAGATGATCTCCGAAAATTGGAAAAAAGAATGGTTTCGGAAGGTTTAGAAAAAAGTAATTATGAGTGGTATCTAGATTTACGTCGATATGGCTCAGTACCACATGGCGGCTTTGGATTGGGAATAGAAAGATTAATGAGATGGATTCTAAATATCGTTGACATAAAAGATACCTTACCTTTTCCAAGAACACTTAGTCGAATATATCCATAAACGTTGTCAATTTCTTTTTCAATCTTTCATTATATTATTTTAATTTTATTATTCAAGTTTAAATCTTTGAAGAGATTTATAATATAATAAAATGCATAATAACATTTCCGAAAAAACTGAATCTTTATTCTTTGAATTGGCTGGAGATTTGAGACTTTCTATGTTGTTAAAGCTCTCTCAACACAAATATAGATTATCTCAGTTATCAAGTGAATTGGATGCTACTATGCAAGAAGCACATAGAAACATAATCCGATTAGTTGAATCTGGATTAGTTTTTAAAGATGGAGAAGGTGATTTAGGATTAACTTCATATGGTAAATCTATTGTTTTTTTAATTCCTGGGTATGAATTTCTTTTACAAAATAAACAATATTTTATTGAACATTCGATAGAAGAATTGCCATTAAAATTTATTCAACGAATCGGGTCTTTACAGAATAGTGAACTTGTATTTGGAGTAATGGCAATTTTGCAACGCTGGAAGACACTTTACTGGAACTCCAAACTTTATATTAAAGAAATTATGTCTCAAGTTCCATTAGATTTAATTGAAACAATAAGTAATAAAATTGAGTCAGGTATTAAATTTTCCTATATTTTTTCAAAAGATACGATTATTCCTAAAGGAAGAGGCGAATTATTACAAAAAATAGGTTGGGTTCATCAAATCTCTAAAGGTATGGTAGAAAGAAAGATGATTAATAAAGTTACTATTATGACAATATTCAACGAACAAGAAGCTTGTCTGTTATTTCCAAATCTCAAAGGTGAACCAGACTTGAATATTATGTTTTATAGTAAAGATCGAAATTTTCATGATTGGTGTAAAGACTTTTTTGATTACCAATGGGACTTGGCTGGTCCTTTTGATGAAAAAAAATTAAACGAAACCTAAAATTCTCTTTTCCTTTTTATTCAGCATGTTTTTATATATCATTTTATTATAAATTGTCATGCCTGGCGCTTTTGTACTTTTAAATACTGAGTTGGGAAGTGAAGATTCCATAGTAAAAGAACTGAGAAATTTAGAAGGAGTTAAAGAAGTTTTTCAAGTCTATGGTGTTTATGATATTATTGCAAAAGTAGAATCAGATACAATGGATAAGGTTAAAGAAATTATTACATGGAAGTTAAGAAAATTACCAGGAGTAAAATCTACACTAACAATGATTGTAATGGAGTGATTTTTTATTATTATGATTTGTCTCTAGGGATTTATTAAGTGATATAATTTAAAAAGAACATAGTATTGTGAACTATAGTATGGGACTTGCTGATATTTTAAAAAGAAACAAAGGTAAAAAAGAGAGTGGTATGAAATGTAAACAATGCAATATTGTTTTCCAAGACAAAGAGCATCTTTCACGACACAACAAAAAGGCACATGGAAAAACAGATGACTTTTTACCAAGTAGTAATCCTTTTCAAGTATAATTTAAGTAAATTGGATACATTATAGTAAATGTTCCCTATCCATGATGATACTCCTCGTCTTCACGGACGACCATATATTAACTACTCTCTTATTGCTTTAAATCTTATAATATTTATCTGGGAGTTAATAAGCACAAATTTTTTTCGCAACCAGGTAATTGTAAATGAAATATTTTTTACTTATGGTACAGTTCCAGATCTTGTATTTCAGGGTGATTTTTTTTCTTTAATTACATCAATGTTTCTCCACGGAGGAATTGCTCATATAATAGGGAATATGGTTTTCCTATATATTTTTGGTGACAATATCGAGGATAGATTTGGACACTTCAAATATCTTATTTTGTATTTGTTCTGGGGAATTGCCGCTGGGATAATTCATAGTTTTTATGCAGTTTCAGTAGGCGGCGGAGAGATCCCTGCAGTTGGTGCATCGGGAGCAATATCAGGAGTATTAGGAGCGTATTTAGTACTTTTTCCTAGAGCAAAAATTTTTACAATTATAACTGCTTTCTTCATTACAACAGTTCGAATCCCGGCTCTTGCGTACATACCTATTTGGTTTATTCTTCAGGTAATATTCAGTATCTTGAATCCAGAAGGTGGAGTAGCATATTTAGCTCACATAGGAGGTTTTGCCGTCGGTGCAGGTGTTAGCTATATAGCCAAGTCATTTTTTCCTTCGATTTTTCAAGGACATATTGAGGCTGGTCCTACTTATTTAAAAAAATCTAAACCGTATACTAGACGATTGTATCCTGACAATAGTAGACATCCAATCTATCAGCCTGACATTATTGAAGGTGATAACTATTATGAAATTCTATTAGAATTAAAAGGGCTGAGAAATATCCAAAATCTACGAGCGATATATCAGGAAGCAACTGGTAGCGTA
>JBIOXM010000189.1:0-2556 GCA_044869655.1 Nitrososphaeraceae archaeon
TGTTAATACTAGCAAAAAAGCGTATAGAAATTTCATTTAATATTCCTTATATTAAAAGTTAATAAATATATTGAAAAGTATCTGTAATTTATTTATTTTCAATAATGAATTAAAAACAATAAAAAAAATTCATTTATCTGACTCTAGTTTATATTGGATCATAAATTGATTCTCGGATTGGGACTCGAACCTCGAAGCAATAGTTCGGGGTTTGTATTATTAGAATTTGTATTATTAGAATATACTTAAATATTAAATGAATTTTTTTGATATCAACTATCAAATATTATTGAACTATCGGATTTTTAATTACTAAGATGTTATTAAGAAGTAATTGATAAATTAATAAATAATACAAAAAATATCATTAGTAAATAAAAAAAAATTTATTATTCTTTATTGTCTATTATATGATCTTCCTATTTTTTGTGTATAATTGAAATTATTTTGCACGATATCGTTGTAATATCTTTGTGTTAGTTCTACTGATTTATTAAAATTCTCAATTCCACTTACAGCGATTTCATTTAGGAAGTTTGTTGCATTGACTGTACAATTTTGTATATTTTTGTTTACTGTATCAGATGTTTCAGAATATCTTTGTGGTATATTGAAATTTTTCCAGTATGAGTTATTATTGATATTATCCCAAAATTGAGCATATGATGATTGATATGTATTAAGAATATTCTTTTGTAACTCTATAGAATTTTGTGTTACTTCTTGTATTGTTTTGTTGATTTGTTCTTGGTATTTTCTGAAAGTATCTACATTATTTTCTAAAACTCTTTTATTATCTGCTTGAAATTTATTTACATTTTCATTAATATTTTCTGTAGTTTGAGAGATATTGGATGCTGTATCCTTATATTGTTGTCTCTGTTGTTCTAAATATCTATCTGTGTTTTCCTTAAATTGGTTGGTATTTTCTTTTATTGTATTATCTTTTTTAGTTGAAGACATGTATACTATTTCATAATCAAATCATATTAAGATTAATACTATTGACTATATACTTTTCATTTCATTATATAGAAAATTGGTTTCATCTATACTAATAGACCTAAAATTAACAAAAAATGACTCCACGAGTTCAGCGCCGGGAGTTGGACTCGAACCCTGCAACTACATTCGCGGGTTTATATTATCAATAAATAAAACTATATTTGATTTTAACAATTTCTTGATTCTTTTATAGTTAAGCCTTATTTCAAAATTAAAATAATTATAATAGTAATTTGATAGAATGTAACAGTAGCATAGTAGAAACTTAATTCAAATATATCTAATTGGCAACAGTAGATCCTGAGAATAATCCACCTTATTTAGTACCTGTATTTGTTTTCAATGGTAATAATATCTTCATTCCTTTAGATGACAAACCAAAAAAACAATAAATTCAAACCAATTGAAAAGAAAGACGGATTATTAATGATCTTTAATAGTTATAATAATAATTACTATAGGAATAATAAGAATCTATAAAGATCCTATTGTTAACTATAATATCTCTTTATAGTATAACAATTAATTAAGAATAAATATGAAAGTAGGATTAGTAGTACCTCAAGCTGGAATAAATACTACCAAAGAAAATTTACTTACATTTATTCATCTTGCAGAAAGAGAAGGATTTGAATCACTATGGGTATATGATCGAATGCTATGTGCTATCAATCCTCAACAGCCATATCCTAGTACTCCAGATAAAAGAGAATGGCCTGAATCTTTTAAGAATGTTTTAGATCCATTATCTACATTAGCGTATATCGCAGCTAAAACTTCAAAGGTAAACTTGGGAACTTGTATTATTGACATGATATTCCACAATCCTATAACTCTTGCCAAAGAATTTACTACAATCGACATTTTATCTGAAGGGAGAACAATTTGTGGTTTTGGTATTGGATGGTCAAAAGACGAATATCTTGCAGCAAATATCCCTTATGAAAAAAGAGGAGAAAGAGCAGAGGAAATTCTTCAGGCAATGAAAAAGGTTTGGACAGATGAAATTGTAGAATTTAATGGAAACTTTTACAAAATTCCAAAATCAATAATTGGTCCAAAACCTATTCAAAAACCTCATCCTAAAATTTTGCTAGGAGGATTTTCCCCAAAGACGTTTGAGCGTATGGCCAAATATGGAGATGGATATATAGGAGTTTTAGCAGGATCATTTGAATACTTTCATAATTCTATTAAAATGTTTAATAATGCTATTGAAAAAAGTTCAGAAGGAGGAGGAAGAAGAACTAGAAAAGATTTTGATCTAACTATTCTAACTTATCCGTATCTTGTGAAAAGTAAGAGCTCTGAAGGTTACGGGGCTCCTATGACAGGAAAAACAATAGAGGAAATTGGTTATGATTTGTCTAAACTCAAAAGTTCTGGAGTAGACAGGGTAATTCTTGCCGTTAATGCAGAAAAGGATTATGATGTAAATGAAACTATTGAATTTGTTAAAGAACTAAGGAAGTTCTGCCAATAATTATACAATACTATTTTTTCATCAATTATTCAAGAATTGGTGATATTATTGCTATTCAATCATTTTAT
>JBIOXM010000190.1:0-3058 GCA_044869655.1 Nitrososphaeraceae archaeon
ATATTGAGGATCATATTAAAAATTCTATTCATAAAGATTCAAAAAATCATTTTATACAACAACTAAATTCTGTTAAGATAAATGAAAATATAACTAATAAATCAACATACTGTATATGGAAAAATTCCAAAACTTGAAATGTCATTTAAAGCTTTTGATATAATCTATTATCAAATTAATTGCTACAGTTATTAAAGAAAAAGATAATAATTTGCTCAATATATTTTCGTTAATTAGATGAATAGATCTTGAACCTAACTGGGCACCCAAGAAAGCACCAAAAGCTAGAGCAATCCCATAGCTATACTCAGGATGTCCTAGAAGAATATGAGTCAACAGTCCGGTTATTGTACTTATCAATAGTGTAAACTGAGCTGTAGGACTAGCATTGATCATTTTTAGTTTATAAATAATAACTAAAATCGGCACAAAAATAATTCCTCCTCCTATCCCAAAAAAACTCGATATAATCCCTGCACTAAAAGTTCCAAAAACTAAAATTAAATAAAAAAGAGGTTTTGGAGTTCTATCTAGAGTTGTATTAATAATTTTGTTTTTAAAAAATATATACAGTCCTACGGTTGTTAATAATACAGCGAAATAAATTTTAAAATACTCTAATGAGATAAAATTAGAAAAAAATCCGCCGACGATCGAGCCAGGTATAGCCGGTAAGGTTAGTAGTAGTCCAAGCTGATAGTTGATATATTTTTTTCTAATATATGTTAAGGTAGATGATATACTAGTCGCCATTACGGCAATTAGACTAGAACTTGCAATGACAGCAGGAGAAAATCCCATATATGTCAAAACCGGTGACATGATTATACCGCCACCTACTCCTATGAGTGAACCTATAATGCCTGATCCAAATCCAATTATAACTAGAAGAAGGAATAGTTCGATCAAATTAAATTTACTGTACCTTCATTTCATCAGGTAGACAAGTTAAACTTTATTCTATTTAGTTTTGTATACACGACAATGTACTGTTAATTCATGTACAAGATCTCTTACAATTTTAAAAATCTTTTCGTCACAACTTAAGGAGGAGTCCTCAGATTTTTGATTATAAAATATAAGTATATCGTTATTTATCATATAGTTATTTAGAATTGAGGATAATTTTAATCGGGTATGGAATTGTAGGTCAGAGTTTTACTAAACTATTGCTTTCTAAATTAGTAGATTTATATAATCTCTATGGGATGAAGCCTAGGATTGTAGCCTGCATTGACAATAAAGGTTCTGCAATCGATACCTCTGGTTTAGATATCCAGAGGCTTTTAAAAATAAAAAGAAATAAAGGAACAGTTGGTGAATATTTTAAAAATAAAACTTCACAACTAGATCCTCTACAAATAATAGAAAATATCGATGCAGAGATAGTTATCGAATTGACTCCTACTAATCTAAAAGATGGAGAACCAGGTTTATCTCATATTACATCAGCCATGAAGTATAGTAAAAATGTTATTACTGTAAATAAAGGACCGCTGTCAGTAGCTTTTCCATCTCTTATAGAATTAGCTAACTATAATGGAATAATGTTTAAGTTTAGTGGAACAGTTGGAGGAGGAACTCCAATTCTTGAATTTGCTAAGAGATGCTTAAAAGGAGATAGAATTGTCTCTTTTAAAGGTATACTTAATGGAACAACAAATTTTATTTTGAGTAAAATGGAAGAAGGATTGACATTCAAAGAGGCGTTAAAGGATGCACAAATAAAGGGTTATGCGGAAACTGTCCCCTCCTTAGACATAGATGGGTTCGATGCTGCAGCGAAATTGGTAATAATGGCTAATTGGTTAATGGGAATGAAAGTTACACTTGAGGATGTTAATACAAGTGGCATTACAAAGGTGAAAACTGACGAGGTTTCTAAAGCATTAGAAAAAGGGAATGCTATCAAACTTATTGCTAGCTGTGAAAATAAAAAACTTGTAGTTAAGCCTATGGAAGTGTCGAAATTAGATCCTATCTGTGTCAACGGAACTTTAAATTCGGTGACATTTTCATTGGAGTATGCAGGGAATCAGACAATAATCGGCCGAGGGGCTGGTGGTATAGAAACTGCTAGCGCTGTCTTAAGAGACATGATAGAAATTCGAGAAAATATAATAAATGAAAAAAATTTGTTTTAATTTTTAAAATCAAATCTTCTAAAATTATAAATTTAAAAGAAGCATCAACCTATTGAAATGATTTAATTAGCGTTATAAAGGAAAGATAATTATAGATAAAAATATTAGCAGCACTTCCAGATTTAACAACTATAGTTATGGAGTGTAGAATACTGATCAATTACCATTGTATAAGAAAAGAAAAAGAAGACCTGGATATGAAAATTATAAAAAAATCATAAAGTAGTAGCTTTTGATAACTTTATGCTTTATGAAGTTTTAATAATTATGGCTAGTAACATATTAATAAAATCTTTTGATAGAACAATACATAAAAATGGGTTTATTGATTTGGACGATATGTAAAAATGAAAGAATTTCCAATAATTGTCAAGATATGTTTGAGGGCGAATCGATATTTGTGTGAGTTATAATAAAATAATGAAATATAAAAAGATACAAGGAAAACTTCTAGAAAATAGAATAATAATTCAAGATATAGAGAAATCTAGATACCTTTTTGGTAATGGCTATTACGGCAAGCCATTAGGAGTACCTAAACCAAAAGGAACTAATTTTGAATCTCCTCTCATTTTGGATTTAATGGAAAGTTATTATTTGATTCAAAAAGGAGAATTACATATAACTTTAAATGATAAAGTCTTACCTTTAAAAGATTTAAAGATAATTTGTAAAAAACAGTATGATAAATTTGATTCAAAATATGTTGTCTTTCAAAATTTAAGAAACCAAGGTTATATTGTCTCTCCTGGAATAAAATTTGGATGTGATTTTGCAGTTTATGAACAAGGTCCTGGAGTTGATCATGCGCCCTTTCTTATTCAAGTTCTGACAAAGGAAGAACTAATTACTGCTTCCACAATTGTTCTCGCAGGCAGATTAGCAACAACCGTAAAAAAACAATTTATTATTGC
>JBIOXM010000191.1:0-4300 GCA_044869655.1 Nitrososphaeraceae archaeon
GTTGAAGCAAGAAAAAGTCTCATCTTAATAAATCACATTATCTAAGAAATAACAAATTCTAATGTTAAGTATAGCAAATTTATCTCTTTCTTTAATAAATTTCTTAGTATGAATACAACTAAAATGACTAAATTTATCATTCCTACTTAGAACATTCCCTATACAATGTTGCATAACATATTATTACATTAGTTATATTTATTGAATTTACATGTATATTCTCTAATATTGTTCTAAATAAAATTATAAGAAAATGAAAAGAAGTTAAGTACTATAAAAATTATAGGATGTTTTGTATCTCCTGCTTTCCCTTTAAAATAAAAAATATATCTCATGGATAGTTAAATAAAATCAATAATTTTAAGCTCAAAAAATTTCTATAGAACAGTATAAGAAGTCAAAAAATAGGATGGTAGATCCTTTTTTGAAATATAGTGGTAGGTTTGACTTTACCATTTTTTCTTCTTTTTTTCTTTTTCTTCTTTTTTATTAGAATAATCAAAGTTTGATTTACTGGCAAAATTGAAATTATATGCTAGGTAGATGAAAAGCCCAGTAATAATGAGTAATAGTGCATAATATGATATCGTCTCAGAATGTACATACGTTCCATAAACCATTACGGCTACACCGATAAGCATAATTGTCATGCCTATTTTCAGAGGTTTTGAAAAATTCTTCAATGTTTTCATTAACTATCGCACTTATTTATTTATAGACGATGGGTAATTGCAATTGCTATTATAGGAATGTTAATAAAATTAAAAGGCTAAAATAATATTATATTTTTTATATTAATCTAAAATTTTTTTGAGTAATCACTTGAGGATAGATTTTAAATTACTAAGAAAATTGTAATTTAAATTAACTCCTAATTTGATTATAATCAAGTATAGTAAATATTAAAAATTGTTAAAAAAAAAATAATGGTCATGTTTTTTTACTATGATATCAATAGAACTGCTACTAGCAGACTCTAAACTAATAGATATGCATTAGTTTAATTCTAGTGTATGATGTTGATTAAGACAACTAAAAACAATAGTGTAAGTAATGAAATTAATTTTTGGCAAATCGAAACTGGAGTTAGTTCAAAATTGATAGATGATATTTACTTTTTGTAATAAGATTAATATAAGTTTCAATTGAATTTAATAAATTATTATATTCCTCTTTGTTTTTTGCAATTTCGTTTTGAGAGTCCTTGATATATGATTCAATGTAGTTAAGTTCTTCATGATAATTAGCATGTTTTTTTTTTAGGTCATTTAATTTAGAAATAATATGCATATTTTTATTATTATTCAATTTTTTTATTTCGCTATTCAATTTCTCTTCTTTTTCTTTATAATGCGGTAATGAATTTATCATATTATCAAAATATGTTTCTATTTTCTCTGACTCTTTTAGTATAATTTTACCTTTGCTAATTGCATTTTTAATTTCTTTTATTAAATCCAAATAAGTTTGAAAATCTTCAAATATTTTCCATGGTTGTTCAGTCATTATGTCAATTCTTTGAACAATCAATCGATTTAATCCGTAAGAATATTTATTCATAGCTCTACTCAACCTGCTAAAAGCATTAATTAATTCTTTATGAAGATTATCCTTTTCAAGGTCTAGACGTTTTATTTGTTTTACTACATCTTTTGATTCAATATATTTTTTTGACTCAGTTAAATCATTAATTTCTGCATTCAATTTTTTGATTTTGAGTTTTAAATCATCTAATTGAAATTGTTTTGTTTCATATTTTTCTTCTTCCAATTTAATCAATTCATTTTTTTGTATTAAGGCATTTATATTGTCAAAACAATTTTGAAGAGGTTGTCTTTCTTTTTCAAAATTATCGATTTCATACTTGCATTGCCTTGATAAGGAAGAAATATTTTCAAATTCTGTTTTAAGTTTATCAGCATATTTACTTATAAAAAAATTGAATACCTTTTTGTGTGATTTGCTAACTTCTGAAAATCTATTAACCATCGAATCCAATCTTTCATGTAATTTAATAACATCATTAAGAGTTGTAGGAGGAGTAATAATTGAAGAAAGTTCTTTTCGTATTGAATTGATCACCATTTTTTTTGAATTTATTACTACTGATTCAAAGCTGCTTTCATGAACATCGATCTTGGTCGATTCTAAATCTGAAATTATAGATTCTATATTTTCTATAGGTTTTTGGGTTAAATGTCTTATCTTATCAATTCTTTCTGTTAGAATTTTGGTTTGGCTTTGATCAAATTTTTTAATTATATCCTTTGCTTCAACTATTGAAATGGTGGTTCTATCTTCCGTTTCTATACTCCTTACCAGATCTATTTTATTGTGATACTTTCGGTTTCTGTTCTCTTTTTCAGATTTCTTTTTAAATATATTGAAAAAAGGTGCCAACAATTAATATGAGAACAACAATAAGAAAAATCTTTTTATTTATAAAAACGCAAGAGAACTTATAGTTTTTTAAGCTAGAGGCTAAAGAATGATAATCTGGCATAATTTGAAATATACTTTTATAAGTAAATGGTCTAGCAAGACTTTTGTGAACGTTGAGAAAAATAGAAATTCTGATAATGGCATTTTATTTATTTTTATTTCTTTAGCAGTTTTTACAGCTACTATTATAAGTTTTATCTTAGACCAAAAATTTGATAATTTTTTTATTCATATTATAGTCTGGATACTTAGTTTTTTTGTTTATTTTCTTATCTTTAAAAGTAAAATAATACAATCTCTTCACATAATACGAAATAAGATACGAAAAAGCACTAGCTGGTCACCACTGATAAAATTGATAAATGGGCTGTGTTGGGCAGCTCCTTTCGGTTTAGGAGCATTAATTCCTTCTATTCATGAATACTTAATTTTGGCAGGAATTGGGTTGGGAAATCTATCTACATTCATTATATTTATGGTAAATAATAAAATCAAAAATATGGATCAATTAATTGTAGGATTAATTTCTCTAATGTCTATTGGAATAATTATTTTACTCTATAATTACGACATAATAGTCAAATCCTCTGGTGATTTTTTAGCTAGAATTTTAATATCTGTTGCTTACGGAATTGGAGGAATATATTCATCAATATTAAAAACAGAATAAGTAAATTTATTCTAGTTACTTGAAAATTACAACTTCATATAAAATATATCTGCAATATTGTGCTAAATTTAGATAATTGTTTTTGGTATATAAAGTTAATGTATTAGACATTCTTTGTGTGTTTATTATTAATTATTTCAGTTAAATATGATATTAAAAGTCTTATTTTTAACATAACTCTAAATTTTTTTCTTTTGATACCTAATTGAAGTTACTAATAATTCTTTATATATACCAGAATCAAACTATACAAGTATTTATTTATTAAATATCTCATGTTGGCTTTTTTTAGAATATCTTTATTCTATGTAACGATATTCAAATACTTTAGAATAATATATTGTCGAAAATATTTGAAACTCGAATTAGATTAACCAAAATGTATTAATTTTCTTTCTGCTATAATTTCTTCTAGGTTGCCCTAGCTATAATAAGAAGGGATGTTAGAGGCTACAATAACATCCCTTGAGCGAATGATAATAGAGTTTTGTAGCAATAATATTAAAAATCTAAAAGAATTAAATCTTTAAAGCGAAAGATTACCGAAGAATGTTAGTGAATTTCCTAAAGAATTTAACTATCTTTTCTACCTCCACAGGATATCAACAGAATTTTCTCCAACAGAAATTTATTCTTTACAAGTATGGTTATATTCTTTAGAGTAGATAGATATTAGTCTATAGTTATATTTTTATCATCTTTTAAAAAAGTCACAAATAGCATACATCTGTATGTGAAGTTTTGTTGGATATAATATAACAGATAATTTCTTCCCTTGTGAGCAACTATTTTGAGATTGTCAGTATGAATTGTTTGTGTTTAAATATATATTATTGTTTCTATAATAATATTTTATAATAACCAATTGTAAAAATAATATACAAAAATAAATTTTAAAAAATTATTTAAAGAATGAATTATGAACAGGGTATGAGACCAAATAGTTATAATATTCATTAAAATTCCAAATATAACAAATAATAAAGCTTCACTTCAAAGATAATTCTAATATACTATTTATAAAATTGGATTTAGAAATATATAATTATATCTAGCTTTAACAAAATAAAATACTAAAAGATAATACAATAATATTATTTTTTTTTCATAAGTATAATCGATAAACTGCATTTTTAATTTAAATTTTAATTTCAGTATAGAATAAAAAATTTTTATACAATTGTTATA
>JBIOXM010000192.1:0-2836 GCA_044869655.1 Nitrososphaeraceae archaeon
ATATCCTAATTTAATTAATATCTATGAAGGCTACAAGCAGGGAGCTAAAGATATTAATCCAAATGTAAAGGTATTATCAACTTATTTAGATGAGTGGGATAGCCCGGCTAAAGGAAAGGAGGCTGCTTTATCTCAAATCAGGGATGGTGCTGACTTTTTATTACAAGTAGCAGATACATCCGGCTCAGGAGTTATACAAGCTGCTAAGGAAAAAAAAATATTTGCATTCGGTTCTGTCTCTGATCAGTATAAACTTGCACCAAATACTGTTCTTACATCATTTGTATTGGATGAAGAAAAGGCATTCGATCAATATATTAAAATGATTCAAGATAGTAACTTTACGGGAAAAGTGTTCAAACCTGGCTTAGAACCTTACAAGGGAGCTCCTGGTGATGGGATAGTCTATATAGCACCATTTTACGCTTTAGGGAATAAGGTTCCTGAAGAGGTAAAAACGAAATTTAATTCTCTTAAAGAGGGTATAATTAACAAAACAATTCTAATACCAGAAAGATATGACGTACCCAAAGAGAAGTAGAAAACAGAAAAAAAGGATTTAAAATACTTTGCAAATAATATTTAGGGGAGGCGTATATTAAATAACAAATGACAGCGATTTCTTTTCCAGAAAGAGAAAGGAAATAGGAATTATAGCTGTAATAGCAATAATAATTTCTTCATTTGGTTTATTTTTTTATCAACAGAATATAACAGAACAAAATATAAAGGAAAGTATATTCAAGCAGTTTAAAGACCGTCAAATAGAATCTACACAAATTATTTCCGAGCATATTGGCTCAGATCTCAAGTTGATTATTTCTATACTCCAGGGAATAGCAGATTCTCCTCGTTTTCAACACGGAGAATTATATGGTGAGAAAATAATACAAATTGGTAAAGATAAATTTTCTCAAATTAATAATATTACCCAAGTTGATGGGTTGTTTATTGTTGATGAAAATAATATAATGACAACTCATATAGTATCTGAAGGAAAAAGAAGTTTTGTTAATATAGATATGTCCCATAGGAATTATATAAATGACACAAAAGACACATTAAAACCAGTTTTTTCAGATGGATTTAAAGGAATTGACGGTACTTTTAGGATTGCATTAAGCGTTCCAATAATAAATAGTGATAGTGGAAAATTTCTAGGAATAGTGGGAGTAACAATACCTACTGAATCTTTCTTCTCTTTATACGGCAATATTCATGATGTTAATTCCCAATTTTTAGTTATATACGACAAGAAAGGAACATTACTGGCAGTCGGTGCAGATAAATCACTGCTTGCACATAACTTTTTTGAAGATACAGTACAGACTTTCATTAACCATAATCCAATCTTAACAAATCTTACACAGAACCTATTAAAAGGTAGTCCTGGGAATGCTACCTATGATTATGGAAGAGGTGAAAGATTCACCACCAATTATCCTGTATGGGTTAACGGGAAGCCTGTTTATTTTATCCAGATAGTCACTCCTACAGATATAATTTATTCCGAAATTAATAACGTCTTGTTTGGAGAGAAATTACAAATGTTTACCTTAATTGTGGGTACAGTTGCAGCAATTACTACTCTGATAATGTTTCTAATAAAATGGAATATAGTACTTAATGATGAGGTTAAAAAGAGAACAAAAGAATTACAAGAATCAAATAAACAACTTTCATTATCAAATCAAGAAATTGCACAAGCCAATGAAGATTTAAAAATTCATGATAAAATGCAAAAGGAGTTTATCAATGTCGCTAGTCATGAGATAAAGACACCCATTCAGGCTATTCTAACATTTTCACAGCTATTGCAAAGATATCCTGAAAGACAAACAGAATTCACGCCAGCGATAAATAGAAATTCCCTTCGACTTCAAAGACTTGCCAATGACATTTTAGATGTAGCTAAAATTGAAAGCAGAACATTAACATTAAATAAAGAAATATTTGACCTCAATGAAGTCATATTAAATATTATTAATGACTATAAATCTATCATTGTAAAGGAAAATTACAAAGTCAGACTATTTTTTTATCCATCTAAAGAAGTTTTATTAGTAAAAGCTGATAAAGAAAGAATTGCCGGTGTAATCTCAAACCTTCTAAGTAATGCTATTAAATTTACCAAAGAAGGGGAAATATTTGTTTCTACTGAGAAAGTAGATAATAATAGTAAAAACCCGTATGCATTAGTGACTGTAAAAGATACGGGAACAGGAATAGATCCTGAAATATCATCTAAAATATTTTCAAAGTTTATTACAAAATCTTTTGAAGGGTTAGGTCTAGGATTGTATATATCAAAAAATGTTGTTGAAACTCATGGAGGCAAAATATGGGCTGAAAATAATAATAAGAATGGTAATAGAGGAGCTATATTTTATTTTACTTTACTATTAATAAATAATAAAAAGTCATCAAATAAAACTATAGATAAATAAAGAAGATGACATATTAATTATAATAAAAGAATGGGCGAAAATAATAAAATTTTGCTCGTAGACGATGAAGCTGATATAGCTTTGGCTTTTAGGCTCGGATTAGAATCTAATGGTTTTTCAGTTGATGCATATACAAGTTCAATTAAAGCATTAGCTAATTTCAAATCAGATTTTTACAAATTGGCGCTTTTAGATATAAAAATACCAGAAATGGATGGTGTTGAATTATATAAAAATATTAGAAATAAAGATAAAAAAATAAAAATATGTTTTATATCCGCATACGATGTCGATCATCATATAGTTAAAAATTATTCAGCTTGTATTATAAAAAAACCAATAACAATCGATGATTTGGTAAAAAAAATCAAGAAAGAAATACAAGAACA
>JBIOXM010000193.1:0-2693 GCA_044869655.1 Nitrososphaeraceae archaeon
TTTTTCTGTTATATAAATAATAAATCTATAATAACTGCATCCAATCCTATCTCTACATTTTCTAATTATAAAATATTTAGAAAAGTCAACTTTGGTTCATTCTTAAATTTACAATTAATTCTATAAACAGTAATGATAATGAATTAAAATTCTGTTCATAATAAGTATGTTAATTTGTATGATTTTAGTCAAAAAATTTACTCTATCAACAATCCCCAATTATGCCTAACATTTTAAAATCCTAAAGTATTAATGCTCACAACTTCTAAACCTTATATAGTTCTTCTATAACAATAGAATATTGAAAGTACTATTAATATTATCCATAATCTTTTCTCTTTATTCTATATTTTTTCTATTGTCTGGTAACAATTTTGCAATTCATGCTCAACAAGATTTACAGACAACAAAATTTAGAGACTTGGTGATAGACTTAGGCGATGGTGTCAAGACCAACGCACGACTAACTATTCCTGCAGTTGGAAACGGACCATTTCCAGGTGTTCTTCTTATTCATGGGTCAGGTGCAACAGATATGAATGAAACCACAGGATATATCCATATTGACAACACCACAGGGTCAAAGATATATCCATCTGCTCAACCTTTTTTTGAAATAGCTCAATATCTATCAGAAAGAGGCTTTGTAGTATTAAAATATGACAAGAGAGGTGTTAGTACAAATTATATTATTTTAGACACAAATGTTTGGGGAAATGCTACAGCCAATGATTATATTCAAGATGGCAAGAACGCTTTGAAGGTTCTTCTACAACAGCCTGAGGTAGACTCTAAGAGGATAAGTATAATTGGTCATAGCGAAGGTACAGTTTACATTCCAAGAGTAGCAATAGATAATTCTACAAATGTAAAGAACATAATACTTATTGGCGTCTTAGCTCAGAATCCTGTAAAAGCAGTAGAGTACTATCAAGATGTATCCTTGCCGTTAGAGTATGCTTCAAAAGTATTAGATAGAAATCACACTGGAATGATATCAATACAGCAAATAGCAGACGACCATCTGTTAAGAAATTTCTTGGTGCCGTCTTCTGTTGTGCTTACTAATAATACTGAAGCCATAACTACCACTCTAGCAAAGGATTTTGGCACGAGTGGTCACATAAGTATTGAGAAACAACTTAAACCTTTGCTGGTAAAAGGATATGAAAACATCACATCTTTCAAATCGCTCAAATGCAATCATCCCGGAGTCTGTCCTGTATTGTGGAGATCGATGTCTAATTTGACAACAAGTCTCAGCATCATTGGTAATGTCTCTAAATCTACAGGCATCCTAATACTCAATGGAGAGAATGATACTCAGACTCCAGTTCAACAAGCATTTCTCTTGCAACAAAGATTAACAGATGTAAATCATCCTGACCATACGTTGATAACTTATCCTGACCTAGGCCATTTGTTCTATCCTTCATCCCAATGGAAGACTGGTATAGGCCCAATACAGCAGTATGTATTGGCAGATGTTTATTCATGGCTTGAATCTCATAATGGGTTCACACCTAAGACTACTTTAAGCTCATCTTCCTATGCATCAAATACTACTAAAATAAATAAATATTAAACTCAATGGAATGTCAAATCAAGGATTGATAGGAAAAGAATCTTTCTATATTCCCATTCATCTCTTCTCTCGAGAGTTCAGGTATGATAATCTTTTGAAGATTTCTAAAAGAAGAAATTATTAAATGTACATAGAAATAGCATTTTTGTGGAAATAGGATTATTATTTATAAATTGGTTGTGTGTGGAAGCACAACATTGTCAAGATACAGGAGATATATCTAATGTTTTTTCGACTATTATAGGCACACTAGTAGGAATTTTAATAGGTGGTGGCATTAGTTGGTGGATATATAACAGACAACAAAAAACTGCAGTTAAGCAAGATAAAACATTAAATCATGTAGAAAAATTAGGAATAAAACAAGAACATATTTTAGAAAAAGTACAAGCATTTGAAGAGAAGCATGAGGATATGTTGAACAATATTTTAACATTAGATAAGAAGATAGACTCGTTATTAGAAAGTAAAAAATATGAAAATAAATAAAAAATTTATCATAATCTAATTATATTATTAACTTTATTTTGAATCAATTTGAGGTAGGGGACTCGAACCTTCTTCCATCAAATGTGGGTTCTATTATCAACTATTAAAAGTAAATGAACTTCTTATTCCTGTTATCTTATTAGTTTTTCAAGTTCTAATAGTCAATTAATCTGAAATATATATTATCTTTTTTCTTGATTTTATACCTTGAATTATCTTTATTCTGTCAGAAGAAACTTGAAAGTAATTAGAAAGCAGTTTAAGTAATTCCTGATTTGCTTTTCCCTGCTCTGGTTTTGATTTTAGAGATATTTTTATTTCATTTCCATTTATTTGAAAAGATTTTGATATATTAAAACTAATGCTGACAAAATATTCCATAACTCTATAATATCAATTAACAATTAATAATCAAAATTAAAATGATTGGTTATTTTGCTGTATGGATATACCAAATTATATTATTTCCAGATGTAATACAATTTACTTTAACGTTTTCCCCTTGCTGAGTTGTTAAGGAAGAATCACATTGAACACCATTTATTCCCTCATTAACTATCTTTTCGATTTGTTCTTCTAGTTGTTGAGATGGTGCTAGACTAATTTCTTCTAAAAATTC
>JBIOXM010000194.1:0-4124 GCA_044869655.1 Nitrososphaeraceae archaeon
GATATAAAAAATTAAGTTCTTTACAAAATTTTTTTACTTTTTTATATTAAAAGTTATAATTATTACAAATTTTCTTTTTTATAATTATCAAACTAAAAATTTATTGTTTTATAAAACATAACTTTAAAAAAAAGGGCCTTCCAATATTATTTGATACTAGATTGTCAGAGAAAAATGGAAGTGGAAAAAAATCTAATTCTCAATTGATACGAATTGAGGCTTTTATAAGAGAAGAAAAAGAAGATGACGTTTTAGCTGCTTTAAATCAACTTCGAGTACCTGCAACATTTTATGAATCAAAAGGTATAGGAAAAGGAGAAAAATATCAAATCAGATATGGTAGACGTGGAGATATCTCTACAATGCCCTATTCCAATAGAAGAACAGTAGAAACAATAGTTACAGAGGATAAAGTAGACGAAGTAGTGTCTGCAATAAAAGAAGCTGCAAAAATTGATAAAACAGGTGGAGCTGGAGGAATATTAGCAATTTCAAAAGTAGATGAAATTATAAATATCTAAATATTGTAATATTTCATAATTATTTTTATTTTGTTATGGAATTAATTTGATTATATAAAGATAGCATCAGTACAGATGGTAACAAATTTTTACTTTTGATAACCAATAATTCAATAGTATAACGATAATAGTCGCAATAGTAATAATACATATATGAACTTCTCATTTCATATATCTGTTTTACTATTAAATAACTAAGAACATTATTTAAAATAAGTATTTTGTTTTTAGAATAATTAAAAATAGTGATTAAGATGAAATTTTTGTATCTAACAATTGAACAAAGTTATTGAATGAATTTTTAGGAATTACTGCTCCACAAGCTTTATCATGACCTCCTCCACTTCCTCCCAAAGTAGATGCAATCTCATTTACAATTCTACCTAAATGAACATTACAATCTTTAGATCCCCTAATTGAAATAATGAAAACTTCTTTTTCTTCTTTATATTTATAAACTATAGCAATTTTTTTTTCTGATATTCCTAGAACAAAGTTTACGACTGTACTTGAAGCTAGATCAAGGTTATTTTGTACTAAAGCAAGGTTATCTTTAGTTTTTATCTCATTGGAAATGGAACTAATAGCATTAGATATTTTTTTTGCATATTTCTCTGCTTCTATAAACCCGCCTTCTATTTCATGAGGAAATTTCATTGCAGATAGTACATTTACAATATGATACAGATACTCTTCATTATTTTGGTTAGAAGAAATCATATAAGACATTGCTGTTGATTCTAACATTAAAAATTGTCTGTCATATCTAGGTATTAGTGATGAAGCGACAGGTTTATTATCAAGATAATCAGTTAAGGCACCTGCAGCAGCAAAAAATGATGCATTAGCAGAAAGTTTTTTTTTATATTTATTATAAACATGGACACTTGTACATTCTTGAGTAGAGTGTATTAGATTCACTCCTATTTTTTTTATTTCTTTCTTTGCTTCGTTTTCAAGGTCATGATGATCAATATAAGTTACTTTGTATCCTAAAGTAACCATTTTATATAATAATGAAATGAATCTATCCTGATTTTTTTTGTTTAATCCAAGATCACAAATAAATATTCTATTATATCCTTTTGTTACTGGTAACAGATTTTTTAATAGTTTTTCAAGCTTATTTATTAGATTTGCATAATCAACTAATAATATAGACACTTTTTTTTTGAAAGCAGAATTTATCAATATAGCTGAAGAAAGTCCATCAACATCTTCTTTATGAGAAATACATATTGTAATAGTCATTTTATTATAATTAAATCTTAAATATTATTTTCAATTTTATCACTTTGGATTTTTTTCTTTCTAATTGTTAAAAGTGATGATAATAAGATTGTTGCAGAGAAAAACCCTGAAATAGCGATCATGACCATAAAAGGATCCACAATTTGTTCAGTTACCATATACAATATCCAAAAATCATTATATATATATCATTCAGATAGTATTTATTTAGATAATTAGGTTCCTCTCTTAAACCACGTTATTAAAACGTTTAAATATTATTAGAGTCAAATCGAATATTATGTCAAATGATCAAGATAGATCTGTTCCAAAAATAGTGGCATTGGAAGTTTTGGAAAAGAATGGCGTAGACGTTCAAAGATTAATAGAATTAATTAGAAAAGGTGTAGGTGCTGAGTTTACAACATATTATTATTATACAATCTTAAGGATGCACTGTACAGGTTTAGAAGGTGAAGGAATTAAGGAAATAGTAGAGGATGCAAGAATTGAAGATAGGAACCACTTTGAAGCAATGACTCCTAGATTGTATGAATTAGGTGGAAATCTCCCACGAGATATTAGAGAATTTGCTGACCAAGCTGGATGCCCAGATGCCTACTTACCCGATAACTGGCAAGATATTAATTCTATTCTAAAGGTGTTATTAGAGGCAGAACAATGTGCAATAAGGTCATGGGGAGAAGTATGCGATATGACCGCAGGTAAAGATCCACGAACATACGACATAGCACAAAAAATAATGCAAGAAGAAGTTGAACACGAGGCATGGTTTATTGAGCTTTTGTCAAAAAGACCATCTGGTCACTTTAGAAGAAAGTTTGTTGGACAATCTCCACATGTTAGTGAACAAGGCGGTCTAATCCACATATAAATTTTTACCCCTTTATATTTTATTTTTGTTTTTTATTGTAAACTTTAAGATCTATAATACTTATTAGGCCATTTTTTTATACTTATTGCTAGATGAGACGAAGAACAGCAGAAATGATTATGATAGGTTCAGGTATAGGAATAGCTGCAAGTGCAGGGGTTATGAATATTACTTATATGCTTTATGGGGGATTAGCAATCTTGGGGTTAGGTGTAATTTCAATATTTTGGAGATAATTTCTATAAAAAAGATATGCTAATTACAATGAGTTATCTAGAAATCAAATAGGTGTGTTTCTCTAAGAATTTTGGATCCTATTACAATTTTTGATAAAATAAAAGATGCCCAGTGCAAAAACAAATCGATTACAGTATTGCATGATTTTTTTATTGACAGGATAATCGAAATTAAGGATTTAGATGAGTTTTTTTTACGTATAAAAGAAAAAACAAAGTATAGAGGAGGAAGCATACGAGGAATTTCTACTACACAATTTGAAGGAGGAAATGCAGTAAATATTGCTTATTGTCTTGGAAAGCTTGGATTTGATGTAGATCTATTCACTATAACCGATGATTCAAGTAAGATGAATTTAAAATATTTTTTTAGTGATTTACCTAAAGTAAAATTGCATTTATCCTATGGAAAACCAGGCTACACAACGTCATTAGAAATCCATAACTCGATAGACTTTGATTCTAATATAATGATTAGTGATGTAGGGGACAATTCAGATTTTGGACCAGAAAAACTAAGTTGTCATGATAATAAAAAAATATTAAATAATTCTGACGCTGTTATTCTTGTAAATTGGGCTAGCAATTGGAAAGGAAATGACCTTTTAAAATATGTATTTCAAAACTCACCTAAATCATTACATTTTGTTGATCCTGCAGATATTCAAACGCGGAGTAATGAATTTTGTTCGTTATTAAGAGAGCAAAATAATATAATAGATATATTAAGTATTAATGAGAATGAATGTAATTCGTTACTTTTTGAATTAGATCTCACAGAGATTTCCTTATGTAATAAATATAATCACAATAATATACAACTAGCTGTTCAAGAGTTAGCCAAAAAATTTGGTGTATTTATAGACTTGCATACGAGATATGGTTGTGCTTGTTCTAACGGAAAAGAGGTTTATTTTGCATATAACCTAAAAAATATTGTTGTACGAAATTTAACTGGTGCTGGGGATTCATGGGATGCTGCTGATATTATAGGACATCTTATTGAATTACCTCCACATGAGAGATTATTTTTTTCTAATGTTTTTGCTGCATTGTATATATCCATAGAGAACAAGCAATTAATTTCACTAGATAAATTTTTTGAATATTACTCTAAGTTTTACAATAAATAGTGTATTTATACTATGAATACAATAACTATTATTTCTATTTTACATCAATCTTTAATTGTCAATGCTTTTAGGAACACCAAAACAACGACAAGAAGTTTTTGAAGAAGAC
>JBIOXM010000195.1:0-10488 GCA_044869655.1 Nitrososphaeraceae archaeon
ATACCAAAGTATAAACAAATAGGCATGTTCTCACACAGAAGCCCTAACCTTCTATTATTATTGCTTTCCGCTGCAATAGTAGTAGTTGGCTATGGCTTTAACTTTTAAATAAAAAAATTTAATTAAATTAAATTAAATTGTGAATTACTTCCCACCTATAACAATTGTATCATCTGGTAATTCAAGAATTTTTTGTTGGTGGTATTAGTTTGATGATAAATTGGATAGAATTGATAAATTCATCCTCTTATTTCTATATTTGCGGGTTTACCAAATATATCTGCACTTGATGAATATGTGAAACAAAAGAAAAAAGGAAGCAATAAGATCTAATTATAATTTGATATCTTTATCATTAATATCAGTAATAATAACAATCATATCTATTGGAGTAGGATTATTTGATGCTGCCATTCCAATTGGTCCAGTTGTTTTTGCACAAACTACTAGTACCAGTACTAATAGTATTCTAGACGGATATACTTATGATTGTATAAAATTCAATGAAACAATAGAAAGAGGTATACCAGTATTAAAGAACCAAGATTTTTTAAATACTCAAGAATTATGTAATATGCTTTTACAAGGAATGGGTCCCCTGGATAAACAGGAAATACTCAAGAAATATGAAGGATGACTCAATAATTTATTAGCCCTGTGGTTTTTTTCTTGTTATGGCTAAACCCTCTCTTCCTCCTACTGTAGTGTTCTATTCATTATATTCTACACCTTTATTCTTTGCAATTTATGGGACGAACAATACCGTCATTTAGAATTGCTGTTGTATTGGAAGAAAAAGAATTAGAGCATTAAAAAACTTAGGTTGGAAACATATCTCGGTTAATGTTATACTTGAGGACGCTACAGAGATGGACATAAAAGTAATTGCTGTAAATGAAAAATTACAACAAATTAAACTTAAGGACGTAGAAAGTTAATGTAGATAATAGAGCAGAGTATTTATTAAAATTGATTTGAAATATTGTTTTCAGTAAAAAAAGATAAATGAATTGTATAAATTAATTGTTAATTATTTATCAAGGAATGTGTTTACAACTTCGCTTAACCTTTCAGGAAATTGAAACATGAGTGCATGTCCTCCTCCAATAAATGTTTCTACTTTGGCTCCGTCAATTTTATCTTTAAAGATTTCAGAATTAATAGATGGAATTATCTTATCAGCGGTTCCTACTATAATTAATGTGTCCTGTGATATTTCGCTTAAGCGATCACACGTACCTATTGGAATCCATTTAAAAATTGCATCTTTTTGTTTTTCTAGTATATTTGTTGGAGGTAGATCCAATGAAGCAAATATTTTATCATAAGAATCACGATTTTGGTTTATCCATGAATTAGAAAATTGATAAGGAACAAATCTTTGCTTGGTGTCATTCTCTGTTCCGGTTAAATTACCAAATTGATCTAATAGTTTTTTTGGGGGATAGTATGTTTGATCATAAGTACCACAATAAGAAGCATAGATTATCAGATCATCAACTTTATCTTCATGATCTAATGTTAATTGTTGTGCAATCATTCCTCCCATTGAATAACCTAAAATGTCTACTTTCTCAATGTTGAGAACATTTAACAATCCTACAATGTCTTCAGCAAGTTGGTTAATAGTATAATCCTTTGTTCCCAATGTACTATTAGGAATACCACGATTATCAAAAATTATAACTGTATGGTTTGCTGACAATCCTTTTAAAAAGATTGGATCCCAGTCATTCTTTGAACCGGAGTAGCCCATAATCAATAAAATTGGATCTCCATTACCAAATTTTTTATATGAAACATCAATATCTCCAACTCTAACTTGTTTGGATGGAATATTCTTTAAATCGAGGATATTAGTAATATCGCTAGTATTATTGTCTAAATCTATAGTTCGTTGACCATAAATTAAAGTCATGCCATCATAATCATTAATAATTGCAAAACTAAGAATACTGATTAAAATAATAATTACTACAATATTGAATTGTGTTTTCAACGTAACTAGATCATTGTTCATATCATTTAAATTTTTATTCCTTCCATAAAAGTAAAATCTCCACGTTCTTCTATGGTATCAATAGAAAAGCCATTATCTTTTAAAATATTTGGAAGTGAATGTAACAAAAAGTAAAGGTTATTTCTTAGTATATGTTACACGTATGTATAAATCCTACAAAAAAGAGGATTGGAACCTCACTTGAATGGTCTCATAAAAATTAGGTATTTAATTAACTGTTACTTCTGCCAATTTCTCTGTAATTCGACTTCCCACACTAGACATCCACTCTTCAAAGTTTTTAGTAGAATAATTTTTTCTTAACATCTATTGCATTTGAATATTCGTATAATGATGTTCTTTTTTTATTATATGTCTATACTATTATTTTAAAAACCATTGCCAATTAATTCCCAGTTGTTTTTGAATCCTTCATAATCTTTTGGCTGAAGCCAATAACTTATTTTTCCCCCTCTTTCCCTTCTATGTATTTGTGATTCTATATCTTTAAAAGTTGTAATAAAAATTTCAGGAATCTCAAAAACATTTCTACATATAATAAGATAGTCTGCAATAATTTGTCCTGATATTCCTAAAGGAACTGGTGATCTTCTACTAAGACTTTTGGATTGAATAGTGTATTTTTTAGTTGCATCTTGGCTGTATATTATAATATCATATCAACACCTTTTGCGTTTCTGGAGGTGGGCATTGCATTCCACCCTCTTTTGCATAATTCATAACATATAAAGAATAAGCCTATATTTCCTACAATCTGATTGAGTTTGATTTTTATTTTCATAAAATATGAAGTGATTATGATTTTATTATTTTATCATTTCATATAGTTCATTTAATGATATACAATAACTGTTAGTTTAGAATAAAAATAACTATTATTGTAATTAGTAATTTGTTCATATTTAATTCTCCTAATTGTGAAATTATTATTAACTTCACAGAAAAGTGAGATAGCACGTTGATATTTCATCAGTAAATGCATGTATTTGAAAATTAAATTCTAATAATTAAATAATTGGTATAATTAATTCCTTAAAATTAAAATTAATTAATTATTTTTATTTCCCCTTCTTTAAATAACATATATCACAATCTCTTATTTATGCTTAGTAAAAAAAGGATAAACAAAAAAATTAACAAACTTGAATTATTAAATAAAGATGAATTTTCTTTTCTTATCACATCTATTACTATACTTTATACTGATTTAAACAGGCAAAAATAAAAAAAGAAATGAAACTCTTCGTTGTCTAAAATGCAAGAATATCAGCCTGAAAATTAAGTTTTGTAATATATGTAGATATCTTCTAACAAATAATTATTAACTGTAGATATTCTTTCTTTGAAGATGAATTTATGCAATTAGAATAGAAAATGTCCAATCATAAATTCAAAAATAGATAATAGTTTAAACAGAGAGAAAGTGTTGAAATAGAAGGTTTTTGTATATGCCATTATTTTATAGAATGAACAAAAAAAATTTTGTTAGTACCTGTTTCTTGATAATTAGTATATGTGGATATTTTACAACAATTTCTTTACTATTTCTTGTTATTCAAGAAGTAGATGCTAGATGTCCTAATGGTTATCACAAAAGCCCTAGTGGTGATTGTGAACGCGTAAGTTCCTCTGCTAGTGATTATGTTGATACAGATAATGGTAAAAGTTCTAGAGAAAATAATGATGATGATAAAGATGATTATAACAACGATGATAACAAATATTTTGATTTTACAAATACAAAAAATAATAAAGAAAAGAATTCCGACGATAAATCTCATGATCCCTTAAATCAAATTTTTGGTAATAGTAATGATGATGAAAAAGATAACGATAAAAAAGAAGAAGAATCAGAACCAACTCTTCCCCAACCTACCTTATCAGATGAAATTGAACTTGCTGGAAAAGTTAATCATGTGGTTGATGGAGATACTTTAGACATTAATGATATACGAATACGCTTATCTTTGGTAGACACCCCGGAAAGAGGTGATCCAGGCTTTAAAGAAGCAACGCAATTTGTTGTAAAATTGTGTCTTGGAGAAAATGCTGAAGTAGACATGGATGATGGACAAAGACGAGGCAGTTTTGGAAGAGAAATTGGAGTTGTATATTGTGATGGGAAAAATCTTAATGAACAATTAATGGAAAATAATCTAGGTATTATAGATACACGTTTTTGTGAAAAATCAGAATTTTCAAATGAGAAATGGGCAAAACCATATTGTTAACCTTGTTACTAATTAAATTATATCACTGATGACTAACTCTATAGTTTGTGGTTGACCATTAATTAAAGTGATGCCATCATGATCATTAATAATTGCAAAACCAAGAATACTAAGTTATTATTTGACCAGAGGTAAAATTTCAGGCTCTAACTGATGGCTATCTCCCTGCAAAATTGGCTTAATAGGATCTAGCCCAACTTGTTCTAAAATTTTCTTTCCTTTTTCTGATACTAGAAACTTTGTAAAATTGATGGCTCCTTCTATGTTTTCAACAGTGTTTGGTATCGTAAATGAAAAATATATTGGACTACCTAGAATGGTTTCACCTGTTCCTAATTTGTATGATGTTTTATTGTAATAATTTGTATAAGTGGGTTCGCTTAGATTAATTTGATCAGGAAGTGAAATATAGGGAAGACCTTTTGCTATTGCCTCATGTTTATATGAAGCAGTTGCATCAATTTGTCCTGAATCAAGGATAGACTTTAAGATTTCTTCAGGAAATATTTGTTTCTTATTTCTATCTTCACCTAAAAAAATTCGATCCTTAATTGTAGAATCATTATAGTAAATATTTGCTAATTTTGCAGCAATAACCGTGTAATATCCCTTAGGATCTAATTCAGGATCAGTTCTTCCAAATTTGAGTCCTTTTTTCTCTAAAACTTTATACCATGGTATTTCTCCCTTGCTAGCCTTTAACAGATCGGAAGCAAAAGGACTTTTAGGATTATATGCAATTACAAGTTCAGCAGATCCAAACTTTACAAGCCAATTTGCTAATGGAGGATTGTGATTAATTAATCTCTCAATAGGAGTTGTATCAGCACTAACAAAAACGTCTGGCTTCCGAAATCCGTCCAAGATCATATTAGAAATCTGCACCGAACCTTTCGCCTCTCCTATGAAATTATAGCCTGTTAGATTCTGAAATGCTGATTTAATCTCATTTTCAAAGACGTTGACTAGCGAACCTGCATACATTACTGATATATCTTTATCGATAGTAGCAGTAGAAGCATCTAATACCTTGATATTACTAAATGTAAAGGATGCAAAAAAGATAAGCAGTAAAATAATCACAGATAAAATACTTTTCATATAAATTTTCGTATATAGAACATATAAAAATAATTCTTTTATTCTATTATTAAATAAATCTACTACTACTTTATGTAAAAACCAGATAATTATAATAGAGACTGGTGTTACAACGGTAAATTGCTTGACAATCTACCAGAGACCTTAAATCTCCATCTTCATTTCTTATCCTAATAGTAGACACTTATCTATGTAATTATCTTATTCAAAGTTTATCTGGCTCGAAATAGCAGAAAAAGAAGGAAAAGAAAGAAGAGGGTATAACTATTATTTGCAATAACTAGGAACTTCTACACAAATCAAATGTTGATTGCCATATATTGGTCCTTCATTAAAATGATTTTTGACCTTGGTTGGTTCTAACAATATGCTAATGGCACTATCTCCGAATAGTGTAATCTGTGTAGGAACATCCTTTACTGGACCTCCTTTCATGGTTACTGTAGAAGTTCCATTTAATATAGTAGCATTGTTACGAGTGTTTACAATAGGATCTGCATTCACCTTGAAATCGTAAATAGAATGAGTGTGTTTACCCGTTCCATCAGTTTTTATCATGTAGAAAGTAGAATTAAATGTTGGAGATGTTTTGACATTTTCCATTTTATATACGCCAGTAATAATCCATGCTGTTGATGAATTAGAAGGGTCATTAGACATACTAGAGATAGATCCTTTAATTATATCATTAGTAGGATTTGTTGGATTTAATGAAAATGCACTGTGTAGTGGAGTGGCAGCAAGAATGATAATCAGAGAAGAAACAACTACTAATGTTGACATTAATACCATTTGTTTGAATAATATTTCCTTGTACATCAAAAAGAACTTGAAGATATATTATATAACGGTTAATAGGGAAATGTGTACAATCAAACAAGTCATTCTAATAGTCCTCGATTATCTATTTATAAATCTCGATTGAATTCAGGCTATGACAATTAAATTATCTTCAATTATTAAATACTATAACATGAATTCAATTTAGAACCTTATAGACAACTATGAGATTTAATAAACTCTACATAGCCTTCTATTATTACTATTACTGTTTGCAGCGTAATAATAGTAGTAGTTGGTTATGGCTTTAAATTTAAATAAAAATAACAAGATTACACAACATCTTAAAAAAAATTATTTAACAAACAACAACTCATGAGTAAGAATATCTCTTGAATGAATAAATTCCACTTTGTGGACAATTATATCAAATATTGGGAATATTGCTCGTGAACTTGCTAAAGTAGATAAACCAGGTTATTGAAATAGTGAGAAATAAAAATAAAAAGTTGAATCTATTACTAATTTCTTAGATTAGTTTGGTAGTTAAGATATCCTTATTTAGTATTTCTTGTCTTTCATCATCATCATTTTATTTTTATCATATTGATCGTCGTAACCGTGAGCGCTGCTACCGAATTTTTCTTCACCATATTTCATTTTTTCATCATGGTCATAATCACACCACGTAATTTCTTTTTTCATCAAAACTTGTCCATTTCCTGGATCTACAATTACTTTATATTTTTTCATATTTTCATCTACTACCGTTATTTTGTATACTAAAAATCCATGTGCAGGAGTTAACTCTGCTTCCTTAACGAAAGAATTTGCTCCAACATTGGATTGTGCAGTATTTATTGCATCAATTATGTTAACAGTAACTTTAGATTTGAAAGCCTCGCCAATTGTAGATTTTACATCAATAGTTCCCGTAAAATTTACTTTTTCCTGCATTTGTGATGTGTCATTAGTTGTAGTAGTAGTAGGAGTAGTACTATTCATTTCTTGGGCAGAAACATTAGATATTCCTGTAATTCCAATTGCAGTTATTATACCAGCAAGTATTCCGAATAAAATATTTCTAGAAACTTCATATTTTATTCTGTTTTGGTTAATGTCATTTTTTGACATAAGCATAAATGGTATAGATGTATTTTAAATTTGGCTAAACATTGACAGTTAACAATGTTAATTTTAAACATAATAGTAGAACAAGAAGAGAAATTAAATATTAATGACTTATTCTAGGTCAAACTTTTTATTTATTTCTTCCTGTTGTTTTTTAAATTTATTATACCTTTTTCCCCAGGATGATAAAATAATATATTGACGTATTCCTAAAGTTATCCATATAATTGAAAGAATGAATGTAACCAATCGAATTTCTTTTTTATATAAATTGTTTTTTGGATCATTGCTTACTAGGTTTAACTCATTCTGAGCCAATTCATCTATTCTATTAATTGTTTTTTTATACTCTAGAGAATTAAGTAATAATTGTAATTCTTTCTCTTTTTCTGATGGCGACAAACTCTCCAATTGAACCATTTGGTTTTTCAACTTTTGGGATAGTGAACTAGATTCCCGGATATTTGTCTTTAACTCTCCTCGATCAATTTTTGGATCATCAAAAGTATACATAAAAATAATTATGGTAGTAACTGGAAGAATCATCATACTAAAGAACATAAATACAAAAATCTTTCGTGTATGGTTTAACTCATTCATTATCCTATCCATTATCTGAAAAATACTATTATGATTGTTATTAGAGGAACCATTACGTTGTATTCCTTCTCCTCCATTACTATCTTCATTTGACATAGATAGATAATCTCACCAAATTTCTCTTAAATTCTTTAATTAACATTGTTATTTATCTTTCTCTTCCTTTTTATTTCTTGGAAACATTTCCTCGTATGGGTCAAGTACCATTCTACAAAACTCTTTCCCTTTTTCTGTTATTTTATAATTTACAATGATTTTACTTCCCCACAGATTTTCATTTTTCTCAATCAATCCTTTTTTTGACATTTCATCGATAATTTTCTTATGTTTTGCTAAATTAAGTCCACAATAACTAAGTAGTTTTGTTTGATTTAGTTCACCATATTCTGCTAATAGAACTAAAATATCCTTTCTAATATAGGTTCTATCTCTATACTCGTGGACCAGTTTTTGCCGCCTCTATACAGATTTAAATTTGTATAAAACATTTCTATTAGATAAAAGTAAAAGTGAAATAATATTAATATTCATTTAGTGATGATATATCTATTCTATATCTTATAAAAAAGGTTACGAATTAGTTATGTTAGAAGTAAGGAAAAATAATATGACAATTAATTATTTTATTACCCTAGCGATATACTTTAGTAATACTTTGACACACACTAACATCAATTAATTTATCTCAAAGGATTAAATAATACATGTATCATAAAGGTGAATACAGTCCAAAGAAAAATCATCATCAGAATTGATTTTCATAGCCTTCTATTGTTATGATACAAGTTCCTTAGAGGGCTAGAACAATTAATTAAATTGTCGCCAATTATTAAATACTATAATATAGATTGTAATACACTCTATAAACCATCAAGGATTTAATCTCACCGTCGTAGCCTTCTAATGAGCCATAGAGGGTTATGGTTTTCTAAATGTTCTAATATTATTACTATTTATTATGATTAATGCATTTCGAATACTATAATCCATGTTTTTTGAATCTAATATGTTATCTTGATCTGTCAAATGTTTTTATGTCAAATCAGAACCTAATGGAACCCTTAAAAGGTACAAAGAGGTTACGTTCAGATGCAAAGATGGCTTCCATAGTTCCGTTACGTAGTAATATAGAGTACTATTCATTATTACGTAATTTACTTCTTACTTATAGATAGATAATTATAATCCATAAATCTATTACTTAATTCTAATATAACCAAATTTTATATTATAATTATAAATATTGCATAGTATAAAATTATACCTTTCACTTTTACTAATTATTTTAATAGTTTCAAGTATTGATATTTCATATCTTAATTATAATGTAGAAGCAAAGAAAGATAATGGTGATGAGGATCATTCAAAAGAAAAAAAAAGTGAAAAGAATCATAATGGTGATGAGGATAAAGTACCATTTAAACTCCCCACTCCAGTACCATTTCCTTAATTTGTTTGACCTTATGTATAGATAGTGTCTACAATGTCATGTTCAGTACGACAACTTGAAAAATTATGATCCGGTAAATAAGCGAATGCATTTTCTTTTCCCTCGTTATTGTCGCTCAATGGCTGATTAATGAGTTGTAATTCTTAATTTGCAAGTCTGCCTCTTTGAATTGTATAACCCGCGAATATCGTTGCAGGGTTCGAATACCATTCCCAGCGCTTAAAGTGATCATTTGATCAGACATCAAGACTTAGATAGATTTCTAGCATGTTTAATTAATGATGAATCATTGAATATTGCTTTGTTGTTAAAACAAAATTACACCTACTTAACGTCGATCCATTTTAATCATTTTACAATTTTTACAATAAAGATTACCTTCTCTATCCATTACTTCTAATTTTCTATTGCATTTATTACATAAAAGACGTTGTTGATCACTTAGTTTCTTTCGTATCATATTAAGGATAAATGAAATGACAAATGTAATTATGACATACGCTAGTAGTTGCATGAGTAGAATGACAAATGGAATAACAAATCTAATTAGAGCATAACCTAGTAATCGCATTAGCAGACTATTATTATTAGATCTAGGTTTACTGGTGTATCGTTTCATACTTTTTACTATTATTTATATTAGAAATAGGTTATATTAACGAATTTTCATGAGTTATAAGTAGTTAAGAAACTCATATGTTAAGTTAAAATAGATTATCAATGGTAGAGTTTCTGAAAAGAAGTAGTTTAGATTAAATGCGTGTCCTTAATATAATTTACAGTGTATAATGCAGTGTGGATTACTTTGTTTACTTTATTTATTATACTATGAATAATATTTATTATAAATTCTTGTATAGGAGAACGTAATGATTATTCTTATTGATGATATAAAAAAAATCATAACTATTGGTGAGAACATTTTAGCTAAAATCTGTAATTTCAAAATATTGACAATGATTATATAAAGAAATGATTAATCGTAAATTTGGTTGGACTGGTGTTGAGGTCCCAATTATTGGACAAGGAACATGGATGATTGACGGTAATTCTGAAAAAGAATCAAGCGCCATAAAGACATTAAGGTTAGGCTTAGATCTGGGAATGAGTCATATCGATACTGCAGAGATGTATGGAAATGGACATGTAGAGGAATTAGTAGGAGAAGCCATAGC
>JBIOXM010000196.1:0-3182 GCA_044869655.1 Nitrososphaeraceae archaeon
TATTCAATAGATAGATTGTCGGGTGGTTCGAGTGGTGGTTCCGCAGTAGCGGTTGCAGGAGGATTAATACCTTTTGCATTGGGGACTGATACAGGAGGCTCTACAAGAGTTCCTTCATCTCTTTGTGGTATATGTGGATTCAAACCTACGTATGATTCTATTAACAATTATGGAGTCTACAAATTATCACCTTCTCTAGATCATATTGGTATAATGGGTCTTAGTTCTATAGATCTTGCTATAGTATTTAGTACTGTTCGAAAAAAAGGAAGATTTGTAGATTATATGAATGAATTAGAAATACAAAAATTATCGTTATTTAATATGAGAAAGCTCTTGTTACACAACAAACGAACTATTGCTATCGGACTTCCTTGTAATTATTTTTTGGATTACTTAGAAAACGATGTAAAGTATTCCTTTAATAAATTTATCAATTTATTAAGAAATGATAAATCAATTTCTTTTACCAATGTGAAAATTAACTCAAATAACTTTTTTAAATCTTGGTCTCTTGTAAGACTATTTGAAACATATAATATTCATAAAAGAGGAATTAAAAAAAAAATTAATTATTATGAGCCTGATTTTAGGGATCAATTAATAGAAGGATCTAAAATCACATCAAGTGATTATCATGAAGCTCTAAACATAATAAAAAAACTAAAAACTACTTTTTTATCTTTATATAAAAAAATTGATTTTATGGTTTTACCAACAACTATTATATCTGCTCCTTTACTTTTAGAAAGTTCCGTAAATATTAAAGATAAAGTTTTTACCGTTAGAGAATCACTCTTGAGAAATACATTTCTATTTAATAGCATTGGTTTTCCTGCGCTGTCCCTTCCTTTTAGCTATTCCAGTTCCTCTAAGATGCCAATAGGAATGCAAATAATAGGGAGGCCTTACGATGATTATAGGGTGTTAACATTTGGAAATTATATTGAAAACCACGAGATGAACAGGATGTAAAAATTCTTACATGTGATCGTTTGATGAGAATTTTATTTTAGTCTATTGAGATTATATATATATGTATAAAAATGTTATTGTTGATATTGGTAAAGACTAAACAAATCTTGGGAATATTAGGTATATTTATGGCAGTCTTAGGGGGAGTAGCATGGTTTTTTCAAGAAAAATTGCCCGCAATAATCTTATGGGGTGGAGCTGCTATGATTATGTTTCAACTCAATAAGAGATCAAAAAAAAAATATAACAATGGTATTTAAAATTAAATATTCATTAATGGAAACATAATAAAGTAATAGAAAATTAACTTTCTTGGTTAAACTCCATGGGAAGAACGGCATGTATAGCCGAAAAAACTACATTACAACTATGGCAATAAAATTCATACTTATGATATGCTGGGTCTTGAATATCTTCCGATAGAATTACATAACGTGATAAATGACAACAAGGACATCCATTTAGATATTTATCAAACACCTTTCTTTTATCTTTGTTATAGCCAATCCTCATTTAATTAATTTTTAGTTGTTTTAAACTTAAACTATTTGATTAAATTCATGGTTGTTTTTTTATATAATAATAATTTGTATATAAAAGAGAAAATATTTTATAGAACATTATACTAGTGAAAATACTTTTATTTTTAAAAAAAATAAGCAAATTTAAACACGTTATTAACCAATAATGTTTGTTTAATAAAATATTTGAGACATAGAATAATTATGAAATATAAGTAGGTTTATCAATCAAGCAAAACTCCATTATGGGAGGTAATGTAGAATTACAATTAGGACATTTGACTGAATCTATTTCTTGGGAAGATATTTTTCCAATTACATAATCTCTGCAAACAGGACAATATCTTATTGACCTAAAACAATATTCCATATTATACTATAGTCAAAGTAACTATTAAATATGTCTACTTTTTTTAATTGATAAAAAATTATTTTTTAATAAAACTTTATAGTAATAATCTATATTATCTCTGTATGTATCAACAAAAAATTGATGACGATCTCCGAAGCATTGCACAAGGAAATGTTCTCTCTGATGACTGGAGTAAAAAAATTTATTCTGTTGATGCGAGTGAGTTTGAGATTGTTCCTACTACAATTATCCAAGTCAAGAATAAAGATGATGTTTCCAATATCTGCAAATATGCTTTTGCTAAACAATTATCTCTTACTGGGCGAGGTGCAGGCACCGGCCTGTTAGGACAGTCTTTAAGCAGTGGTATATCTCTTGACTTTACAAAATATATGAATAAAATAAGTGAAATTGAAAATGATTATGTAATAGTCCAACCTGGAATTGTCAAGGCAATATTGGATAAAGAATTAAAAAAGAAAGGTAAATTTCTTCCACCTGACCCTGCAAGCAGTAATTTTTGTACAATAGGAGGTATGATAGCAAATAATTCTAGTGGAATCCATGCATTAGGCTATGGAAATACAATTGATTTTTTAGAAGGTATAGAAGTCATCTATTCAAATGGATTTATAGAATCGTTATTTAAAAATATTGATTATAAACAAGATTTAGCAAAAAAAGAAAGCAATACTCTTAGAACAAACAAACTCAACCAGTTATTCAAATTATTTTCTTCTAATATTTTACAATATATTTCATTAAAATTTCCAAAGGTAACAAAAAATTCTTGTGGATATCGAATAGATACTGTATTTGATATTAATAAAAGATATTTACCACATAAAATATTTGCATCATCTGAAGGTACTTTAGGAATAACAACTTTAGCTAAATTCCGAATTCTTGATTTGCCTCTTTATAAATCTGTGATGGTGATAGGATTCGAAAACATTCTAAAAGCAGTTAAGACAGTCCCAACAATTCTAAGTTTCTTTCCTACATCTTTGGAATTACTTGATGATTCTGTATTATGTTATGAAAAAATAGTGAGTAATAAATTAAATTTTAAAATTAACAATAATAATAATGGAGGTACACTACTTTTTGTAGAATTTGCTGGAGATGACGTTGTTAAAATAGAATTAAAGATACGCTTATGTAAAGAAAAATTACATGGATATGGAGAGATATTGGAGGTAACATCAGACTATGTTAGTTGTGAAAGAATTTGGTCAGCAAGAAAAAGTGCGCTTAATAATGTGATGAAATTGACAGTGGGCAGTAGAAAGCCGATTAGTTTAATTGAAGATACTATAGTCAATCCTGAGTTC
>JBIOXM010000197.1:0-3518 GCA_044869655.1 Nitrososphaeraceae archaeon
TATTAGCGTGTAGCATTGTTTATGGAATATATGATATAATAGTTGAAATAATATTTGATACTTTAAAACAATTAGAATATATAATTAAAAAAAGGATTAGAAAAATTAGCAAAATACAATTTACTATGACATTGATTCCTTTCGCATTTGAATTAAAATGAAATATTTCTTTAGCAAATCAAATACTACTCATAAGATTGATACAAAATATATAAAATAATCTTCAATTTAGCTAAAATTACATTTAATATTAAGAACTATAAATACTAGAATTCTTTCCTAAATAGTCCAGATGATATAAAACAATAAAAACAATAATGCATTCATATTAAAAAAAACGGTAATATACAAAAATTTAGTCATAATTCTAATCATTATACATACGAACGTTGCAACTATATTGTCCTTTTTATGGATCATTGATAATTAACAGAACAGCTGAATGGACATTTTTGTATAAAGGAATTCTTGCCTTTTAACAACTGTAATAAAAAATCTTATCTTTTTTATTACCCTCTCTACTTATAACATATATTATTTAATGAATTATCATTATAGGACAATCGACGTTTTCTGAAACTTTTCTTGAAACACTACCTAATGCTTTAATTTTTGAAATTTCACTCAATCGCTGACTTCCAATAATAATAAGATCTATTTTGTTTTCTGATGCAAATATAAGAATTTGTTCACTAATAGGTAGTTCATCTGTTGATACAGTTATATTAAATTTTATTTTTTCTTTTTCTAGTATAGGATTTATTTTTTCTTTTGCCATTCTTATCCAAGCATCCTTTAATTTCTTTGCAATATTTCTTCTTGATTCTTCTATCCATTGTCTATCATGGTCTAAAATTAATGATGGTGGAAGAGGACTATGTTCTATTATATGCAATATATAAAGCTCAGCATCAAATACTTTGGAAAATTCTTTAGATTTCTCAAGTGCCTTATTTGAGATTTCTGTACCATCATGGGGAAGTAAAATTTTACTTATCAACAGAGTTTCTCTCCTCCTACACTTTTTTCATTTATTTTAAAACAACATTCGTGATTTATGTTCATCTATTAATATATCTATAACCTTATAGATAAGAATAGGGCTAAAATGAGAATATTAGGATATGAATGGTATATAAAATAAAGAACCAACAAACTTTACCGAAAGAGGAATAAGAGTATGAAATATTAATTCTTAATAAAGTTGATAACCCCTTTTTTATAAAAGATTAATCACACAGAATTCAATGCTGGTCTAAAATAGATATATCTAACTATTATATTTCAGGGTCTATGCAGTTATATAAACTTGGTATGGCAAATTGTTTTCCAGATCAATATATTTCCATCCAGTTTCTTTTATTATCTTCATTTTATGAAACTTTAATCGTAGATTAGGATGCAGCAATTTATATACATTATTTCCAAGAGTTATTTTATTTGGTCCTGTTAGAGATGTCATTTTTGCTGTCACATTCATAGGGTATCCGATGAGGTCAATAGGTGCGCTTTTATCAAATTCATATTGTATGGCCAAATTTTCTCCTTCATCTATTCCTATTTTAATAGCTAATTTAGGATAATTATCTCTATCTTTCTCTAATATGGGATTAATACCATTTTCTATAACGTTGATCATTGAATTTGCACATTGGAATGCAGTATCACAAGAGAGATACTTATTAAAACCACTTGGAAAGAATGCAATAACAGCATCTCCAACGTATTTTAATAAAAATCCATTATAATTTTTAACCACGGATGAAAGTTCATATAAAAAGGCTTTGATTATCTTTGCCATTCTTTCTACCGGTAATGCCATACTCATCTTTGTTGAACCGACTAAATCAGCATACATTATAACAAGAGAAAGTTTAGAATCTACATGATTGAGAAGAAATTCTTGTCCTCTGTTTAGCGATGTATTGTATTGATAATGTTTATACAAGACACTCTCAAGCATGTCTTGTCTTGGTGTTTCCTTAAATGTTATTTTTTTCATCTCTATAATTATTCTCTATTCTATTGATCTTTCTTGTTGTTATATCTCGTTACTTATTTTATTAATAGTACTATAAATACTATCTCCTTTCATTATTTTCTTTTTCCTCATTTTTTTCATTAACAGACCTTCATAAAAACCATTGAACATTAGTTTTGCTTTTAATTGTGAAATGTTATGTTTCATTTTATTGTTATTTTATTTATAATAAAAAAATTGATGTAGTCTGGTTATTATTCTTATTATTATTTCTATTTTATTTACTATCTTATTTTTATAGCTAATTCTTTGTTTAATTGTTTTCTTTTTATTTGATTTCTTACTATTAAACCAGAAACCATTGCAGCTCCACCTAATGCCACACTAGCAATAGCAAATATTTGACCACCATCGATCATGCCTAAACCGATTATTGCATATGTTCCACCTACCAATCCATAAGTTATGTTTTTTATCAAATTCATAAAATTAATACTCTATTTTGTAATATATAAACTAGTGTCTAATTCTAATTTATGGTGCTAACTTAATTCCCTTCTTCATTAGGCACTATCACCTAAGATAGGCACTATTTATATATGTCTTTATTATAAAATTAATATGCTAACTGAAAATAATTATAAAACTTCATCAAAACTCTATATAATATATTGTTCTCTTGCAGGATTTATAGCAGCGTGGGCAATTTCTGGATTACTTACGATAGTTGATTTTATATCTCAAACTCCAGCCGGTTCTTTTTTTGGAGTTATTGGTATTTCTTTGGGATTTTATGATCCTAGTATAGCGCAATATATAGGATTTATTTTGCATTTGTTAACAGGATTAACTGCAGGCAACATATTTGGACAAATATCTTTATTTTGGAAGGGCTTGTCTCCCTATAATTCGCAACATGGAACCGTAATGGGGATGGTAGTTGGAATATTACTTTGGGTTATATTGTTTCTACCGCTTGCTACTTTTATTATCCAACCACGACTTGATTCTTTTGCTAATTCTTTGGTACCTAATCAATATGTATATAATATTGCATCTAATTTCCAAGGTTTGTACTATATTATAATTGGAGGATCATTTATGTTTCATCTTGTATATGGGGCATTACTTGGATATATTGCAGGAAGAATGTCGGAGATAAGAATTTTTCAACAATAGAGACAAAGTACGAGATAGAATAAGAATTTTTGATAAAATCTACTCAACTCTTTTTAAATTACTTTTCATATTCTCATTATATCAGGATTAGATAACATAATTTAGAAGTATTTTTTTGTTAAAGTATAATTAATCACATAAAATTATAATTATTAATAATAGTCCCTCCTCTTTGAAAAAAGATCAACTCTTAAATTACCGTCCAATACAAAAAATATTTTTTAGTCAAGAAATAAAATTTTCTTATACATTTTCGTTATTTCTTTCTTCCTATTGATTTCTTTTGACAATATCCAAATCCATTGATAATTGTTAAAATATTCTTAGGCCTTAATATCTTCGTTAATATCTTCGTACT
>JBIOXM010000198.1:0-4755 GCA_044869655.1 Nitrososphaeraceae archaeon
ATCATTGCCATTACTAGAATAAACAGGCTTGTTCACTAACGATTGCCAATCCTCTATGATAAGGTTATTTCCATTCGATTCCATAAATAAGGTTAGGCAATATAAAATTTAAAGCTTTGAAGTATACTAATATTACTTGGAGAGAATAATTTATTTAAATAATATTGAGAAGAGGAATATAACATTTCGCTCCAAATTATAGGAAAATGTTTATCTTATAAATACTTATAATAATTTTAAATACTTCTTATATCGTATTAGCTTATGGTAATAAATCATTTCCAATTACTAAATCTTTTTTATCCTTCGAATTTATTCTTATATATATTTTTAAAAGATCCATAGTACGTATTTGTACACATGATTTAGAATTCTTTATTTTTTAATAAATTAGGGAAAAATGTAGGTTGAAATTATTTGATCATTATAATCCATATTTGCATTGGTTTAAATAGAATTTATATTAGCTGTTATATAGTTTATTTAGCTTATATACAGTATTAAATATGCCCTTTAACGAAACTTGTTATAAAGATAATGAGAGATATTTATGTTATGATGAACATACTATATCACTGCCAAAGATAGTATCTAATACTAACAAAGTTAAAAAGAATGCAAAATTAAATTCTTATATAACGAAGCTTTATGATTTAATTGCTATTAAATTCCCTGGCGACGGGGAGATACTCTCTGGATTTATAACTATTGAATACCGATATAATTCTCAAAATGGAATAATAACCTATTCAGATATAAAGTATAGTGATAAAAGAATGGAGAAATATCTTGAGGATAATCCTAATGTTATAAGAAATATCGATTCATATTTAAAAAATAAATTGTTAGAATTAGAATTGAAATCTCAATAACTATTTTTGTAGATCAAAAGTGAAATGGATTTGTTAGTCGGACAAGGTCATTTTCACTAGGTCAACAAGTTTCTTTAAATAAATCGGTTTATTCAGAAATTTTTCAAATTTAACCTCTTTTAATTCTTCTCCGGTAACATCAAAAGCAGTCATTAAAATTACTTTGATCTCATTATCAATTTCAGCTATTTTTTTAACCAATTCTATTCCACTCATTTTAGGCATTCTAACATCTGAAATAATTAAGACATAGTTGTTATGATTTTTATTACATTCTGTTAAAGCTTTTAAGGGATCATTAAAACAATTTACTTTATATCCAGCATTACTTAAAATTTCTTTAAATAGATTCGTGATATCAATTTCATCATCTATGATCATAATTTTTTGCCTTGACAATACAAATACTGAAAACGATAGGCTATTATTAATATAATTAGTTATTGCTTAAAATTATCCATTTTTTAGTTGTTCAATAATTATGATATATAATAATAACAAACAGTAGGAAAATTATAAAAAGGATATAAAAATACATGGTACATATTATATCGATTTAAAAACAATTCTGTTACTTTGAAAATTTAGTGTACATTATGCATAACGATTTTAAATGGACAATTAATATTCATTATAATCAGCCATACAGGGATAAAACTCACTTGTAATTTATTCACTGATTTAAGGAAAATCTACTAATTAAGAGGTTTAATATTACCAACGGAGACCCAAAATAATTAAAAAATTCACTTTTATCTTTATCTATTATCGCTCTTAATATAATCCTTTTAAAGCGATACAAATTGCTCCTTTGTTTCATTAATTAAAGGTAAAACCCGGTCCATAATTATTTTATCAAAATTGAGTTCATCTGAATCTATACTTAACAGCAAAAAGTAACTACCATTTATAGGAATAGTCGCTCTATTTAGTTTTTCATATTTTCCAAAAGCATATATTAATTTACCTATCTTTTGTTCAAATTTAGACCGTGTTCTTTGTCTCGAAATTGCATTAGAAGCATATTCTTCATTCTCTTCTTCCGTAAGGAGAGGATGCAGATCCTTCCGATATTTTTCATTAAGAATTAATCCTTCTTTATTAGTTAAACCAACCCAACGGATTGAGGGATCAAGGTGTAATATAGTGTTTATAAATGAATAAATAAATTCATATGGGATCATCCTATTATTATGTTCTCAGGAAATTAAAAAATGTTTGTTAAGAGAAAACTTGCTTATATTATTATTAAACCAAAAAATAATTGTTTCCATCTTGATTTGTTACCCTCTTAGCTAAGATCATTAATATCTCAGTTAAAAGATCTTAAAATACTTAGTTTAGTAAGTTTATTTTATTATTTATCGGATCTAGAGAACAACCATTTTCCCATTCTAGGAAGAACATTTAATTGTGAATAGCTACTAGCAATTAAACCAACATGGCCCGTAGGGAACCTCATTAATCTATTATCGCTACTTGATACAAGTTTGTTTAATGCCGCACTACCTTCAGGAGAAACAAGATGATCTTCGTCAGCAACTATATTTAATAAAGGGATATAAATTTTTGATAAGTCTATTACTTTAGAGCCTAATTTCAATTGATTTTTTGCTAATAGATTATCCTGGTAAATATCCTTAATCCATTGTTTAAATACCTCTCCTGTGATAGGAGGTACATCATATAACCACTTTTCTATTCTTAAAAAGTTTTGAACGAATTTTTTATCATCTATATGCTCTACAAGTGTAAAGTATTTGTTCATACCTTGTTTAAATGGTTTAAGCGCCGAAAAACATGTACGAAGTAATTGTGGAGGCATGTTTCCTAAGGAGTTGATAATTTTATCGACATCCAAGGTTCTCCCGAAATTGCCAATAACTGTGAGATCTTTGCTTGTATCAATTACAGGTGCTAAGGTTACCAAATTCTTAATTTTACGTTGATGCAAAGTGGTGTACATTACCGACATAGTAGCGCCCATACAATATCCATGAAGAGTTATCTTATCTAAAGAACCTTGATTTATAATTAGGTTAACACAATCATCAATGAAATCATTTACATAATCGTCAAAATTAATATATTTGTCATTTAATGTAGGTGGTTTCCAGTCAATAAGATATACATCATACCCTTGAAATAAAAGATTCTTAATCCAACTTTTATCACCCTGCAAATCTAAAATATAAGATCTATTAATTAATGCATATACAACTAAAATAGGAGTTTTAATTGGTCTTTTAAAAATTGGCTTATAATGCAATAACCGATAGTTATTTGTTTCTTTGACTATTTGATGCTCAGTACTACCCACATCAATATCCTTAGGATTTTGATAGAGTTTGGTGAACTTATCTAGCTTTTCTGATAAATCATGGTTGTATTTATCTATAGAGATAGATACATTTGGATATTTTTCTTTGTTTGGAGGATTAGTCGTGGTGTTATTTTGCAACTTGATTATCTTCACTCATTATAATATCTATACTTTTTCTTAAATCTCGTACTTCACGTTTTAATTCCTGCACATCTTTGAGAAGTACATCAATATCATCTTTAGAAGAGAGATTTAAAGACGCCAGATAGGGATTGGATATATTTTTCAATATTTTACTATATTCAGAGTAAGCACCCATAAGATCAGAAACAAGGGTTCCGAATTCTCTAGATTGGAACAAGTTAGTAAACGATTCTTCGAGTGTACCTAGAAGAAAACTTCTGTATTTCTTTATATCTTGTTCAGACTGAAGAGGGTATTCAGATTTATTAGGAGGTAATTTATCTAACGCCTCCGAGTATGTTTTATTAATTTGGGTTAAATAATTTGAATTAAAATATTGTATTTTTGAGGTAATAATTACAAGCTCTTGTAAATTTTGAACAACATTAGATGTTTCTTCTGTTAAAGAAAAAGGACTAAACTTGGGGATGTTATAGAATTTTTTCCAAAATTCCTGATATTTTTCTAATACATCTTCAAACGGAATATTAGAATTTTCCTGGAAAGATACACTATCAATCATATACTATTGTATGTATGAAAAATTATTTATCTTTTATTGTTTAATTTCCTATTTAATAGAAAGATACCGTTAGGAGGCATAAAGTATACAATTTACTTATTTTATTCACCTATAGAAGTATATTCCTTGGAATGGACTTCCTTATAATGAGTTTCTGCTTCTGTTCTAGAGTGAAATTCCATAGCACAAATTTGGCATCGGAGCGTTCCAGCATCGTAATCATAAGTCATATAATAGTAAGAGGATAACCTATATATTATTTAAACTGCTTACTTCAAAAATTGTTTTTGCTAATTTCTTTATTTAGGGATGATTTATAAACTAACAATCTAGCTTTAAAATTATATTAGACATGACCAAAATTATAAATAGTTTAATGACCTCAGGTATCATTGATAAAGTATGACAAATTCTACTGATAAAGACGACATCCACAAATACACTAATGATCCTGGACTACAGAATAACGAATACAATTTTTATAATACAATAAAGGAAGATACTACGAAGATAGTAAATGAGATAGCAAAAACACAACCAACTTACATTCAAGCGATTTCAAATCTTCAAATGAGATTTATTGAAGCTACAAAAAACATTATTAATTCGACTCTAGGTTTTCAAAAACAAGTATACGAAACTCTGGATAATACCTCAACTAGCACTTTTACAAAACAGCTAGGCAGACAATCAAATGAAATTACAAATAATTTTATAGAATTTAATAATATAAATAATAAATTTATTTCAAATGTCTTAGAAGTGGCTGCTGACGGTATTAAAAATTATACCAAAACTTTGGATACTATTGTAAAGTTTAATGCAAATGTTTTTGAGCAATGGTACTCTTTATT
>JBIOXM010000199.1:0-5017 GCA_044869655.1 Nitrososphaeraceae archaeon
AGTACAAATACAATGAATACATAATTACAATTGTGGATGTTCTGTTTCTTTCAAATCTAATGTGCATACTACTAGATTAGGAATGGGACATTCACAGCTAAATCTATATCGTTAAATTAACAGAGCCTGTTTTTACTATAATTTTTTATCAACCTATCTCATAGAAATAAAGTAAAGCATATAAATATTTTAAAAAATACATTTATACTAATCAGACTTACTTTTCAAAGGATTTCTTTAATACTCTCTAGAATTTTATTTAAGTTTTGTTTTTTTTCCAGGATATTATTCCATGAATTTTTTATTTTTTTGTTTAGTATAGTAGGAACATTGAAAATTGTAAAGTCTGTTGGAACTACTTGTGATAGATCATCCCATTTAATAGGAAATGATACAGTAGCAGTATTAGTAGGTCTTGGCGAAAATATTGATGCTATTGTCTTGCCTTTAGCATTTTGATTATAATCAAAGAATACCTTACCTGTTCTTTTTGTAGTATCCCACTCCATAGTAATTTTACTTGGATATCTTTTGATAAGAATTTTACCTATAACTTCTGCAAACGATCTAGTTTGGTCATAAGTATATATATTAGCAATAGGAACAAAAATATGTAATCCTGTTTTTCCGGATGTCTTTATATATGATTCTATCTTTAGATCGTCAAACAATTCTTTTAGGTTCAAAGCTACTTCAACTGTTGCTCGGAATGCTTTGATGTTGTATTCTGGTTCTTTTTGTCCTTTATTTTTTTCTCGTCCTGAATATATGTACGGGTCTAAGTCAAAAACTATAAAATCAGGAAAATTTAATCCACATTTTTTATTAAATAATATGTCATCTCTTTCTTTACAGGAGTCAAAATTATTAATCCTACTATACCATGGATGCATCTCTATACAACCGAGGTTTGCAAGCCATAGAATAGTTTCCTTATTATTAGATATAATATAATTGATAATTTTGTCTTCTCTCGATTCAGAATAAACCTCTACTGTCTGTACAAATGATGGTTTATTTTCTTGATTCCAATTTTTATGATAAAATGATTTTCCTTTAATTCCATCAGGATATCGACTTAACGATAGTGGTCTATCTTTGAGATAAGGAAGTATAAATTTACTTATTTTATTATAATATTCAATTAAATCTTTTTTTGTAATTTGTGGATGGTTTATTGTTTTGTCCCAGAATACTTTATCGAGATTAGAGAAAGAAGAAAATTCACTATTATTGTTATTATCCTCTATATTATAGTAAACATTGTTTTTTTCTCCATCATTGTTTTTTACTTCTCCTGTTTTTATTAGTTTTTCAGTATATTTTTCCCTTTCCAAAAAACATTCTTTTGGCGTCTTGTCTTCTCTCATTCTGAGAAAAATAGGAGACCTCATAATCTTTTCACTAGTCCAATTACTAAATTTTATTTCTACTACAAGTTCGGGTTGTGTCCAGAAAGGGTCTCGGTTAGTATACGGTACATACTCAACGGGGCATTTTTCAATCCTAATTTTTTGAAGTTTATTATATATCTGTTTAAGAAGCAAAAAATCAAATCCGCTTCCAGTGTGACCAACAAATTGTAATTTACCATTGGAATCATTAACAGCAAGAAGTAGTGAGCCAAAGTAATTTTCTCTATTTCCTTCTCCTCTAGTATAACCTATGACTATACAGTCTTGAGTTTTAATATGTTTTATTTTTAACCATTCTCTAGACCTTATTCCTTGTACATATTCGCTTGATTTATGTTTGGCTATTAATCCTTCTAATCCCATACGTTTAGTTGTATCGAACATTTCCTTACCTATTTCTTCAATAAAATCTGATTTTTTTATCCTTGTATTTTCCCTAACAACCTCTGAGAGAATTTTTCGTCTCTTTAAAAATGGCAGATCTTGCAAATTTTTTTCATCTAAATAAAGAATATCAAACAAATAATACGTTGCTGGTAGTTCTCTAGATAAAATTGCTATTTCTCTACTAGAATCAATATTCATTCTTCTTTGATGATTCTGAAAACTTGGTATCCCTGTTCTTTTGTCCAAGACAACAATCTCACCATCCAAAATTGCCGATTCATTACAGTTTATAGCTGAGTGATTTGATGATGTTATCGGCTCTGACTTTAATGCCATTACTAGCTCTGGATATCTATGAGTGATAAATCTGCCATTTCTAGATTGTAATTCTAGTGTTCCCTTTAATTTATTAAAGAATAGTATAGAACGTACTCCATCCCATTTGACTTCAAACGCCCAGTCTTTGCTGTTAAAGGGCTCATCTACCAATGTAGATAGCATTGGTTTTATTGTGGTTGGAAATTCTACTATTTTTTCTTGTTGTTGATTAGAAAAAATAGTAGAATCAGAAGTATGATAATTTAGTTGATTATCAGATATTTTGAACGCTTTATTAAAATATACTCTTGTCTCATGTTTTTTTTTGTAAGATTTATTTTCTTCTTCTTTTTCTTTTTCTAAATCCTTATTTATTCTTCTGGTTAAAACAGAATTTGGTCTAGTTATAGTTAGTTCTTCATTAGATTCGAAACCATCAGCTAATTTAATTAATAGCCATTGCTTTCCTTCTTTTTTTCTATCTAAATGAGTCCTAACTAAGGTAAACTTTCCATTTAGTTTATGACCAAATAAAGAAAAAGTAATCTTTCCTTTTTTAAATTGATCTGATATTTCCTCTTCTGATGTGTATGTTCCTGTATCCCAAACAATTACAGTACCTGCACCATAACTTCCCTGAGGAATCACACCCTCAAAGAGCAAATAGTCTAATGGATGGTCTTCTGTCAGAACTGCAAGTCTTTTTATTTTAGGATTAAGTGAGATTCCTTTTGGTATGGCCCAAGATTTTAATACTCTTTCTTTTGTATCTTCTAGTCTGAAGTCATAATGCAATCTGCTAGCATCATGCTTTTGTACTACAAATTTGCTACTTTTATTGACTGTTAACCTTTTTTTGTTTCCTGGAGGTTCAGGTGTTCTATCAAAATCTCGTTTTTTATTATATTCATCTAACATTTTATGTCACTGATTTACAATATATAGAAGAAAAAGAGAAGACAACGTTAATGATATACTTAGTCAACAATATCATACCAAAAGGTAACAAATTCTTATAGAAATATTTATAATGTTTTTCTATATGTTTCTTCATTCTTCTTTTTCTTTTACAGTTCATTTATTACCTTAACTTTTAGTTTTTATTCTTAAATCATTAATTTCAACATTTGTATTATTAAAGTTTCTTCAACATTTTCTCTCACTGAGACGATTAGGCAAATCCCATATAATAAATTAATATTTTTCTTCACCATACTTCATTAATACTCCAAGTGTCTTGTTCATTGGATGTTTACATCTACAACCATGACCTCTTAGACCATGAAGCGAAAACTTGTGGCGACATCTATAGTAAGTACATATTGGTTCAGTCTCTTGACCAAATACATCAATTATTAGTTGTCGTTGTTTTTGCTGTATTTTTTTATCTGTTGATTCATTTGTTGTAGATGGAGTTGACGATGATTTATAATAGTATAATAAAGAAAACTCAAGAAATCTATTCTTAAGTAGCCACATTTCAACAGTAGTCCTCTACAGATAGCTATAAATTAAAACATCCTTTCTGTTGACGAATTTAACTGTATTTTCAAGATTTACAATCTGATTTCTAAAATTCATGGACTTTCTTTCCTAAACCTTCATTTGGAACAGTTTTTTTGATCCTAGTTCTGATTTTGCTTCGGCTGCTATTGTTTTTACTATGACAAAAAGCATTAACTATCTATCTACCCCCACTAATTTCTCTTTTGTCTATGGGGCTTGCTTTTTATATTAATGCTAGCTTTAAGAGCCTCAAGTAAGTTTGCAGTATCTTCAGCTTTTTCTTCTTCTTCCCTAATAGTAACTTTCTGTCCTTTAGATTTTGCTTCTATTAGTTTCTCGAGTTCTTTAGAATAAGTATCTGAATATTTACCTATATCAAATTGTTCACTAGTTAAATTATCTACTAATGTCTTACCTAAAGATAACTCCTTATCCTCTACCTTAGGCTGCTGACTGCTAGAAATACCTTCAACTTCATCCATAGGTTTTATCTCATCTAAATATTTTAGCTGATGCATTATGAGACCTCTTTGATATGATCTTAAAGCAACCAAATGTTCTTTATCTCTTAATACTACCTTACCTATAGCTACTTTATTAGTCTCATTGAGAATTTTCACGAATAGAGAGTACGCTTTGCTATTGGAAGGTAATGTGTTTTTCTTCTTCTTTGTTATTCCAGCATCAGGGCCGATATAATAGTTCTTCTCAATAAAGAGAGGATCCAAGTCTTCTGAATCTATAAATTCATTAATCTCTATTGTATGGGTAGTTTTTAATTTGATATTATCTAAATCTTCTTTTTCTAGTATAACGTAATTATTTTTTGTAATTTCATAGCCTTTCTTTATTTCAGACCAAGGAACTTCTCTTTCTTCTATAGGACACCATTTTTTATACTTAATTTTGTGACCTTTTTCGTCTAATTGATTAAAAGATGAAAATTCATCTTTTTGTGTAGCTACAAAAACCTGAATAGGTATGTTGACTAGTCCAAAAGATATGCTTCCTTTCCATATAGTCCTAGCAGCCATACTAATTGTATACGATACAACCCTTTAAACAACTATGGAAAAAAGATATGTATAACTTTAGTATATGAATATCTAGAATAATAATCGAGGAAATTTTTATGTCTTCTGCTAATGTAATTCATATATGATATGACATCTTTGGAACTATTTTATAGTTAATTTATAAGTGAAGAATTTCTATTTATCATTGCAAATTAGTCAAGATAGATTAGTTAACTTCATATATTAATGGATTTGAAAGTGAGTCACCTGAAAGTCTGGGAGAAAAAAACAACTTTTTTAACAGAAAATCGAGAATTAGAACTTAAAGATGTGAAGTATAGCTCACATGGATTTATACATAATTTTAATAGAGAA
>JBIOXM010000200.1:0-2285 GCA_044869655.1 Nitrososphaeraceae archaeon
AATTTTTTATTTAAAATATGTTTGTTTTGGATTAATGTTGCATTGAAAAGATTTTTTAATATAAAGAAAAAATTCAATAAATATGAAAATCATTAAATTGCTTAAAATTAAAGAAAATATCTATGAGTCTATAATCTTTAACGAGGATCTTACTGTATTATGTCCTCAAGAACTATTTGAGGATTTATATACGTTGAATTTTTATTTACAGACTATGCAAAAAAAATTTAATTTTAATGATAGCTTAATAATAATTCACGATAAAATTAATAATTCTGTAGAAATACTAAAAAATAATAGGGAAATTTATTTAGATAAATGATTTAAGATCTTATACAAATATTAAACACAATACTAATTAATCTTATCAAACAATATTACTTGATCAATGGGAAAAATAGCAAAAAAAGGACGTCTTTTTTTAGGAAAAAGAATTGGGCCAAAGTCAGCAAGGAGAGCACGAAAACCTTTAAGTGAGGATTGGATCACTGGGAATATTCCTAATCGACATTATGTAAATAAGAGAAAAAATAGAAGAATTCTTACTCGAAAAAATAATTTCAATTAAAGTACATAAATGATGAAGAATTCCTAATTTATACACGAAGAGTTATTGAATTACAATTAATAAAATAAATAAAAATTTTTGAAGCCATTATGAAATTATTAAACTATTTCCCTTTAAAAAAAATACGAAATAATCAGGAAAAGATTTTAGATGAAATCGAAGAAGCTCTAAAGAGCAATATAAAATATATTTTTCTTGAGGCCCCTACAGGCTTTGGGAAAAGTCCTATTGCAATAACTTTGGCGACCTTTTTAGGCAGCTCCCATATATGTACATCAACTAAAGATCTTCAAAATCAGTATTCTAAAGATTTTGAGTTCATTAAAGAAGCAAAAGGGAAGAGAAATTTCCCTTGTATATTAAAAGAAAAGGAAGGATTCTACGAAACATGTGAATATGGGCCGTGTCAAAAACAAGAAGATTTTGATTGCATCTATAAAACAAAACTCTCAGATTATAAGGTAAATAAATTAGGAACAAAATTTGAACATATTGATATTGGAAATTTTGAGAAATTAAAGTACATTAAAAAAAATAATCAACAAATGAGATTTGAAAGTTTAGAATGGGAACCGTGCAAATATTTCCATCAAAAATGGATATCTACCAAAGCGTCACATGCCATTTATAATTACAAATACTTTTTCTCAGATCTTTATTTTTCTAATATGATTTCAAAAAGAGAATTATTAGTCTTTGATGAGGTACATAATATTGAATCAGAGATTTCTGATTTCAAGAGTTTTATAATCAACAGTGATAATATTACGCGACTATTTCCAAAGCTTCAATTACCAAATCGAAATGAAGAAGAAATAGAAACTTGGATTGAATTTTGTGAATATTATAGAGAGAGTCTCCTAGATTTTATGGAAGATTTTGAATATGCTATGAAAAATAATTTGCTAAAGGAACCATTTACTGAAAAAAATTTAATTGATTGTATTAATAGGGAAAAGAACATTGATTTTGTACTTACTGATATGAAAATGAATAAGAATAATTGGCTAGTCACAAATATAGACCGTAAATCCAAAGATTTGATTAGAAAAATCACACTTACTCCTTTGGATATATCTTATTACTTTAAAGAAATTCTCGATGTTAGTAACTATGGGCTATTTATGAGCGCTACTATTTTGAATAAAGAATATTTAGGTAAAATAACAGGCTTATCCCAAGATAAAATTAAGTTTATACGCGTAGAACATTCAGATTTTCCTAAAGAGAATAGACCAATTTATTTAATGAATATCGCCTGGTTAAATACTAGAAACATATTAGACCATCTTCCAACTATTGCCAAAACCGTAAATAACATAATGAGTATACACAAAAATGAAAAAGGAATTATTCATACTACATCCTATTTACAATTAGAATATATTAAAAATAATCTAAATAAGGAAAATTTACAACGTCTCATAGAAAGTGGACCTACTACTGATAGAATAGAAACATTACAGAGACATTCACGAAACACAAAACCAACAGTTCTCATCTCTCCTTCTTTTTATCAAGGTTTAGACTTAAAAGATGATTTGTCAAGGTTTCAGATTATAATTAAAATTCCTTACCCTGATTTAAGTGATAAAAAGGTTGTTGCATTGAGAAAAAAAGATATTAATTGGTATTTATGGAATACAATTGTGAGGCTAACTCAGACTTATGGACGTAGTATAAGAAGTCAAGAAGATCATGCATCTACATATATTTT
>JBIOXM010000201.1:0-2407 GCA_044869655.1 Nitrososphaeraceae archaeon
TGCTGCTTGTATTGCTTCTGTTATATTGGTAGTTATTTTGGATTTGAATGCTTCTGCTATAGTGGTTTCTACATCAATTGTTCCATTCAAATTTGTCATTTTCATTCCTTCTGATTGATTTGACATCGTCATACCTTCGTCATCCATTTCCATATCCTCCACCATGGGAGGATCTTCTGGATCCGTTTGAGCAAATACAGTACCGATACTGTTGCTATTGTTAATGTTATTGTTATTGTTGATACCTATTAGACCTATTGTCAGAAGAGCAGTTAAGAAGGTTAAAGTTGTTGTTATCATTGTCTTCATTAAAAACGGTAGGTTCACTTAATTTATAAAAGTTAAGGATAATTTCTGTTAAGAGAATCATTGCTATTTAATTAAAAAAAATTCCACACTAACTTCAAAATATAGAATAAGAATAATGGAATAATTAATAATTTGAATTTGAATTTTTATAAATAATGTCTACTTAAACATATAATATTTACATTAATTTGTGAGACGAAACGTGCATATCATTTATTCCTAAATTTGCTCTTCTATTAATATAATAATTAATTAATCAACTTTTTACTCTAGCGATATTATAAAGTTATTAGATGTTCATCCAAAATTAAAAATAATTTTATTAAATATTAGGAGAAATTCCTTTTTACTTTTGTTACATAAATCTTCTTTAGTCTTTGTTTAGACGCTAAAATAGAGTTATAGAATATACTTGGATAATTAGGATATGATTGCATAACTTCCATAATCTTCTATTTCTCCTTTAAACTTTAACTCGCAAGAAATCAACCATTCATAAAGAATAATTGGATTTTTTTTTAAATCCCATATATTGATAATAAAAATACGAACGTTAAAATGTATTAGTCATAAAATTTGTATATCTTAGCGTTGAGTATTTAGAACTATATACTATAATAATGGTTCAAATTAAATAAAGATAAATCTATTTATTCGAGATTACTCTTGCTCTAATCCTAATAACAACAAAAGGTTCATTGAGGTTCATGTATGTAGTTCATGTCCTCTTGTCTGGTTTTTCAGTCCAAAGAACTCCAGACAGAACCCTTCTTGTTTAACAAACTTATATTAGATTATATAATTAAAATAAACAAGCAATTAAAATTCACAATATGTTCAAAATATTTTATTTTTAACTAAATGTCTGTCTTCTGAATCTAAGAAATTAATACATCCTCAATATCAATTCATTGTTGCGATCTTTGATCCTTTCTTATAGCAATAATTCTTCAATACTACAATTAATAACTCAATAAGAGAAACAACAATTGAAAGTAATTTCAATAAATCTAGTAAATTTTCAAGGATTTAATACGTAGAACTAAGCAATATTTACTCTCAAGAACAAAAATCAAATTTTATTAATTTTGAGCATCTAAAAATAATATGTAGTAAAAAAATATATTTGATCATTTTGAATATCAATTATTAGGGAGCAAAGTATCAATCCAGATTGATAAAATAAGAGATTGATAAATAAATTTTTATACTATAATTTGAAATAAATATTAGGAATTAAAAATTGATGAAATGTTCCTTTTGCAAGCACAATTTATTATATATCAATAAATTAGAAAGTAGGACAGGTCAGCAAATGATGCTTTATAAATGCAATGATTGTAAAGTTCAATATAAAGAATATCATTTTTAGCAACTCGAATAACCACAAACTTTTTAGAAATATATTAAAAGATAAAGATATAAAATTATACTTGAAAAATATTTTAGATGTAAGCCTATGCTTTATATTAAATAAAACTTAAATACTATACTTATTTTCTCGAATACGCTGTAAGGCGATAAAAAGATACAAACTATACTTTCAATAAACGAATAAATAATTAACAGTCTAATTTTATTTGTAAAAGAAAACTATTTCTTTTTTTCAAAAAATTTGTTAATATTTATGGAGGGAATGAACTTGATGACTATATTCCAATCGATATTTTCCAATGGATTCAATTTTTAACAACTTCTTACAAAATTTTGAGGCGCCGAAAATTTGTGTTTTTTAGTTTCTATTTAATTGATCTCTTCACTTAGACCAAATTAGACCAATTTCTTTATATTTTTTAAATATAATAGATAATTATGAAGGATGTATTAGTCCTAAATTTTAGGAGGAAAAATAAAAATGATGAAAAATCCTTTACCGAATAATAGAAATCCTAAATCCCATAGAGCGATAAATGCGGCTGAAGTAAAAAATCTAGTTTTAAGGATAAATGTAGAAGATGAATTATATCTTATATTTCTTATAGTTATTATTTAGAGAGTAGACAACCAAATGTGGCATCATAGTAATAAGGGCAATAAAAACATTAAATTTACTGATGATTCATTAAAATGTTGTGTAGGTTTTATAGAATTTCAAAAT
>JBIOXM010000202.1:0-2909 GCA_044869655.1 Nitrososphaeraceae archaeon
TTTCAGATGACTTGCTTACTTTATCAATTTTGTCATTCCTGATATTATCATTAATACTATCATTTTTTTCCTTAGAATAGTCCATACATCCATAACTGGAGGTACTGAAATAAGTTTATTGATACTCGCAATGCATGATTATCATACATAACAAATAGAAATATGTAAAAGTTAACTATTTTGACAATGGAATTTGTTATCAATATTAACAAATCTTTCTAACATTATAATAAATGTATTATTTTCCATATAAAATGAATTGAAATATTCGTCAAAATCAACTCTAATATTTATCCCGGAAGTTTTTAGAATCTTGTCTAATAAATTAGAATATTCACATGAAATTTTTTGAAAATTATTTTTACATTCAAAGTTTTATTTAATCTATAATTGTTCCCATTGAATGAAGATTGAGTAAATCTATAATTTCCTTATTTTCTACTTTTTGGATAATTATCATTGAAAATATAGATAATAATGCTACATTTTTAAGATTTCATAAATATAATATAATATGAATTTTGTCATACTTTATATAAATTAGGTTTTTTAGTAAAATTCTAATATTAGGAATTTAAAGTATTATAAATCATATTGCATAAAGGTATTTAGAATGAAATCTCAACATATATTTGTCTATACAATACTAGCAATTGGAATATTCTCTATTCCATCCTTAATTGACAACGTACAAGCTCAAAGCAATTCAACAAACCAGACATCAAGTCAAAATCAGACATCAAGTCAAAATCAGGCTATGAGTAAAGATACTCAAGCATTAATGACAATCGATCTTCCTGAATTAAAAGATACCTTAATGGCAGCAAAAGAAGCATTAGCTGACGGAAATACTGAAGACGCATTAACACAAATTACCGATGTTGAAAATCAACTGTTACTACTAAAAACACAACCATCATTTGGTAAGGATATCCAAAAAATTAAAGATTCTTTAGCTAAAAAAGATAATATCAAAGCATTAGACGATCTTACCAAAGTTCAAAGTGATGTATTAAAGGCAGAAACTGAAATGTTAAAAGCCCAACTAGCAAATCCTATGCTTTCTCAGCAAAATAATGCACAAGACCAAGACGATGACGATGACAAAGACGACGGAGGAGGCGACAACAACTAATTTTTTTTTAAATATAATGTTTAATTAATTACTTTTGCTTCCTTAGGGTATTTATCAACCTTGATACAATTGTTATTCAATATTTTGATCAATAATTTATAATTATATATAATATAATTTCTATAGATCCTGTTAAACAGAAACAAATTGTTTCAGTTTAGTAATTGTTATTTATTAGACTTTAATCAAACTATTATCTCATACAAGAATCCTATTGTACTCTCACTATTAATGACTGAACGAGATAATCTTTTACAAGAAAGGAATGACAATATATAATATAGTTATTTCTTATATGTCTTATTGATTATTAGTATATAATCAAATTTTCACTTGGTTAAAATGGTATTGTAATTATACACAAGAAGATGCTTTTGTAACTTCCTCAATATTACTTATTATAATTATTTATTTATATCAACAAAAACAAAATAATCACATACTAACAGCAGAGCACTTTGCAATAAGTATTTTTTCTATAATTGCGAGATAATAGTTGTGGTTGTGATGTCTTACAAAGAGTAATACTAGTAGGTTTTTATCAATGAAAATTGGTAGAATTTCTTTGTTTTATTGTTGGTGCTACCTTATTCTCTTCAATGATTTGCTTATACAAGCTAATGTGATTGCGTGCTATATTATACCATTTTAGCTTTTCTTTAAATAGAATCACATTCTTCACATAATACTCATAGTTATTGTTTAGATTCACCAGAGCTTTAGAAAATTCTTGCGGATTTCTTTTTACAGTTATACCTAATCCCATTGCAGAAAATTCTTTAAAGAACTCTAGGTTAGCAGCAATGAATGGTAATCCATGTGCCAATCCGTCAAACATTACACCTGATCCTGAGCTCACTTTATATGGTAAAATTACAGCATCTGCTGCATAGAACAAAAGGGATAGATCACTATCATTTAAAAATCCTTTATGTAAATCAATGATTTCTTTTTCGTGAATAGCAGATATCTTCGGAATGTAATTTTCTGTATTATAATAATTCTTTGAAGAATTCATTACTATTGTCCAATTAGAGGGAATAACCATTTTGTCTAATATGTCCCATCCTTTAGTATTGGTTCTAAATCCTAATGCCAAAATTATTCTTTTTTTCTGTGAAAGAGAAAATTTGGTTCGGGCTTTTCCTTTAAGAGTAACATCATAAGGCATTATTGGTTCAGATCCATGATAAATTATATCCCCTCCACCTATTTTGTCTTTCATATACTTTGAAAAAACTATTCCTCTTTTACTTTTGGTTATTTTATCTTTGTTTAAATTGTTAAAAGATTTATAGTTTAAAAAATGTGTCCAGTATTTAAGAAGTTTCTCTGCATAGCTTTTTACTTTCCACTTTTCATTTTTATTTTTTGTAGGTACAATATTCATCCATTGTTTAAAATTAAATGCAGTATGAAATGTAGTCACTATTGGTATTGTGCATAAATCATAAAATAAATCTATATTAGTGTTTGTCTTTTTTGGATTGAGTCTATCTAATTTGAGGCCATATAACCCATGTTCAAATTGGATGTGTACAATATCTGGTTTTACTTCATTAACTATTTTTAATAATACTGAATAATTCTTCGTATTATGAGGTGATAGTCCAAAAAAATCACCATCTCCATTTTTATTGGAAAGGACTTGAACCTGAAAGCCAAGTTTATTTAATTCACGCGTTAGGTTAGATGTATAACGTCCAACACCCCCATTCATAGGAGGATATTCTGTTGAAACCATCAATATTTTAAGTGATTTTGCATTATGTCC
>JBIOXM010000203.1:0-3457 GCA_044869655.1 Nitrososphaeraceae archaeon
AACTTATCCAAAATAACCTTGAATTTTATTTTATTATACCTTGTTGTAAATCATTCTATAGGGTTATTCTATAACAAAAAAAATAATAAAAAATATGGGATATAGATAATATCCTAGAGTAGACTGAGAAAAGAGATTTTAAAGTCTAAAAAAGGAGTTCATCTGAATTAATAAAAATGCATAATCAATATAGTAAATTATTTGAATCAGGAGAAAGTAGAATCAAATTTTCTCTTATTATCAACTAGCATAATAGATCAAAATGATAATAACTATAAATACAAATCGTAAAGCCAAGAGTATATATGATATATTTTTCAAATAAATTCATGTATATTATGAATTGTTTTTCTTTTTTATTATAAGTCTACGATTATTAATTAGTCTAAAATTTTTCAATAAATGCCTTAACTACTGCAGTCCATGCATCACCAATATTTGTTTTATTATAACCTCCGCCACCCAAAGCAACTATTCTTCCATTACTATGTTTATGAGCAAGACTGTGTAATTTACTTGCTGCATATTTATGACTATTATGTGTAAAGTTTAAATGAGTTAATGGATCGTTTTTTAGTGAATCAGCACCGCATTGTAAAATAATTAACTCTGGTTTTGCTTTGTTATCAATAAAATCTTCTATACTTTTAAAAGATGTAATAAAATTGTGATCTGTTGAAGTAGGATTTAAGGAAATATTTAATTTCGTACCAGCAGCATCACCTATACCTGTTTCCCATTCTGATCCTGTTCCAGGATAGAGAAACTTTCCATCTTCATGAATGTCTGCAATATATAGGAGAGGATCATCCTCAAATTCATAATATACACCATCTCCGTGATGTGCATCTATATCGATGTAGGCTATTTTCTTAATACCATACTTTCTCCTAGCCTCGAGTATAGCAATTCCAATGTCATTAAAAATACAAAATCCCGCAGCAGTATTCCTTTTTGAGTGATGTAGTCCCCCAATAGGATTAAATGCATGTTTTATCCCATTTTTGTTTCTAATTACTAGATCAAATGCTTTTAAAGTTGATCCTACAACATATGAAGATGCTTCAAAAGCTCCTCTAAAAGCAGGGGTATCACCTGTATCTAAATATCCATTACCAATTTTTCCAGCCTTCTTAACAAGTTCCACATAATCTTTGTCATGAAATGATAGTATAGATTCTTCCAAAGCCAATTCGGGTTCTTCAATCAAAATTTCTGGAACTTTATCTAAGCCTATTTGTTGGAATTTAGACCAAAAATCATAGATTCTTTCATTGTTCCAAGGATGTGATTTACCGAATCCATATTTTGAGAGATTTTCACCAAATAATATAGCTGTCAAACACATTAACAAATAATAAACAACAAACGCAATAAAAGAATCTCCAATAAAGATGGTTAATAGAATATAATAGTTCACCTATACTTATAATTCCTTTACTCCTAGAATCTTGAATTCTCATTTAAGGAGTGAGTCTACATATATACAAATTTTATCTATCTATTTACGAACAGCGGTATAGGCCAATATAGAAGTAGTTATTTTAAGGTCTGAGGCAATAAATAACATATGTCTGTTTTAATCTTTTTTTTAAATATTGATTTAGTCTATTTTTATAATATTGTATATGTTATTCTATCCAAGCATTACATTCCATTTCATATTACGTTCTTTTTCTGTGCTTATATATTTAGATAAGATATCAAAGGTAGTTTGTATGATATTTACAGTTAACTTTACTATGTAATATATATAAAATATAAAATTTTTCGGCGCCGAAAAACTAGTTTAGCAATATATTCATAATCATTTAAAGCTTAACAATATATAATAAAGTAGGAATATATAATAAATGATGTATTATACTTTGAATTTTTACAATCTATAGTATACTGTTAATTAGGATAGCCATTTTTTGGTTTATATTCTATATATTTGGTTTTACAATTACTGCATTGATAGAGAATCAAAAACTGATCTTCCTTATGTTCTAATTGATTGAGATATACTAGTTTTTGAGTACACGAGGAACATTTCATTTTTACTTACTATGATATCTATTGTATTAGAATATTAAAAGATATTTGTCTTTATGAATGAAATAAGTTGTAAATATTATCAAAATTTGATAGTACTAGTTTTTGTTTTACTTTGTATAGCTTCAAATAATTGTATATAGTTTCTCATCTAGTTATTGTAGTTACTATAAGTTATTCTTATTTTTAATTCTATGATAAAATAATATGACAATACATATTACCATGTTGATTATTGTTCCATGAAACGAGATTAAAATATTCCATTTAATATTACTATCACTTATTAACCACATTAAATGAATGAATAATGTTAAAAATGATGTGTAATCTAAATATCGAATACGTTACTCAGTAGTTGTTTATTACAATTTAAATATATTTTCTAATATTGTAAATATATGCATAAATCAATAGTAATGTACTTTTTACAATCTACTGCATAAATTTTTTTGTACAATTCTACCATTTTCTATCAATATCTGGATTTGCTGGTTTACTAAGTAGAGTTCTAATTTTACGAGAATTGATATACCTAATGATTTTTTTGAAATCTTCCATTATTAAAATTTAAACTAGTTTATATATATATACATTTGATATCTTTTGTTTTGTTTCCTATATATATAATCCTATTTTCCAAATTTAAATAACCATCTATATAACGAATATCAATTTTTTATGTTCCTACACAATTTCATAATAATCATTCAAAAACTTTCAAATGATGTTATTCTGGAATCTGGCTATTTTTAAACTAATAAAAAGATCAAATAATTAATAATATTTATAATCTTTCTAATAAATAATTAATATTGCTTAATCAATTGGTAACAAATTATAAAATTTTTATGGGGAGGGAATTGAAAAAATTAGGGGAAGTAGTGAATTACCTTGTTTTTGCAATACAAAATTCTACTGAACTTGTAAGGAATCCTTCTAATGGACCTTTCCTACATTCATATGGTTTAAACTGTTTTTTATGGTTGTTGTCATAGCTCATGGATTTTTGAGGATATTTACTATAGCTGTTGTCATAGCTCATGGATTTCTTAGGATATTTACTATAGCTGTTGTCATAGCTTTTACTATAGTTTTTGTCATAGCTCATGGATTTTTGAGGATATTTACTATAGCTGTTGTCATAAGAGTTTGAATAGCTGTTGCTATAATATCCTTGTGATATAGCTGCTAAGGCGGAATGAGGAATAGCAACTCCATATCCCAATGCGAGGCTCAACATTAGAGCCATCGAATAAATGACTAGTTTGTTCATAGTATACAGATTCGTATAAGATTTATTTAGATTGTGAATTATCCGTAGAGAATCAAATAGAAGAATCTTATAATTAATGTAGTTTTATAATTATATACTTAGAAAATTTTTATGTTCTTGAATAGTAGATTTATTCCCTTTCCT
>JBIOXM010000204.1:0-3273 GCA_044869655.1 Nitrososphaeraceae archaeon
ACAACTTCAACAACCACCAACTTTAGATAACCAACAACTTCAACAACCACAACTTCAACAACCACAACTTCAACAACCACAACTTCAACAACCACAACTTCAACAACCACAACTTCAACAACCACCAACTTTAGATAATCAACAACAACAACAACAACAACCACAACTGCAACAACGACACCAACCTCCAAATATAGAAAATGAAACTTCTGGGGCCACAAGATCACCATCAATGAAGGAAAAATCGCCTACAGAAGGGATATTTCCTCCATTTCAGTTACCTTCTCTTTTTCCTTAAATCCATACTTTTTTATTTTTAATTACTATTAGTTTAGTGATATGATGAGTGTTAGAATGGACCAAAATACCTATCTGATTTTGGCACTAAAAGGATTTTTTGGGGTAATTCTTCCTTTTACTAGTGAAATTAAAATTCCTTATTCAATAATCGATCAAGTTTTAACAACACAAGTTAAAATTGATAAAACTAAAACAATAAAGTTTGTAGGTATTTCTACTACGAATAGAAATATTGGCATATTTTATGTTGTAGGTAAAGGAAAGGTGTTTTATGCATTTTACCACAAAAATAGATGTATTACTTTAAAGTTAAGAGATGAATTCAAATATAAAGAAATAATCGTAGAAGTTGAAAATAAACAAAGAATTGCGGAAGAGATTACGAGCCGTATTGAAAGAAAATAATTAAACATTGTCTAAATAAATAAAATATCTATTAAACATAAGTGGTTGACCAAATTTGGCTTTAAAAGATGGTTGAAATTTTTAAGTTCCATTAATATACAACGATATTTCAATTTAATTGAAGGAGAGAGTATATTCTTATAATAAATTGAATATATTAACGGTAAGCAAATTTGAGCTAATAAAAAGCCATAATTGTAAATATTGTAAATATAGTTTTCTAAACTAAAAATTTTCTATTTTAATGATATCTAATAGTTCCTAATGTGATTATTGAATTACAATTTATTTTAACTTTTAATCCATTGTTATATATTCACATTTTTTCTTTTTCTACTAATGAATTATTACCAACATTTTTCCATATTGTTGATCGCTTTTGTAGCATCAATATTTGTTTTTGGAAATATAGACCAGGTATTTGATTCAGTTTATGCACAATCTCAAGGGCATTATGGAGATCCAATTTATCCATATCCCGTCCTACATAAAATTGAGATGTCTGTGCAAAAAATTGAAAAATCAAGTGGAGGTGGAGATCTTTATGGGTATCAATTGGATCAACATCTACTTTTTAACGCAAATACTGGTGAATTTTTAAATAATATTACAGATAAATATTCTTCTGGTCCGACTATTCCTGGACCTTCCATACTTATAGAAGAAGGGGATTCGGTTGAAATAACTTTGACAAATCCTAAGGATACAGGAGCACCAGGGATGGTTTCAATGCATGTGCATGGTATTCATTATTCAATAGCAAGCGATGGTACCTTAGGTATCCTAAATGGATTGCGTAATGAAGGTGTCAAACCTGGACAATCAATTAAGTACCACTGGACAGCTGGCCCCGGTACAGTAGGTACATGGCCATATCACGATCATACTTTAGGACTAAATTTAGGTCACAGTAATTCACCAGGAACAAATATGAATGGAGCAGAAACAATAGGGTTGTTTGGGACATTAGTTATTGATAGTGCTTCGGGTAAAACAATAGGATTAGTTGACGGGAAACCAACGAAAATAGATATTGCAGATATATCAAAGGACGTTCTGTGTTATGTTACTGATGATGCTTTTTGGTGTGATCAAATAGATTACAGAAATCATGCAATACGAACTGCCTTATGGGAAAACCCTACTATTAGTTTGAATGACGGAGACTTAATCAGATTTAATTTAATAGGGATGGGAACAGATTTTCATATCTTTGAACTGACAGGATATCAATGGTTAGAACCTGGGACAACTAACATAATCTCAAAGAAGAAATTTGGTCCTCTAGAAAATCATGTTTTCACAATTCAAGGAAAAAATGGGATTGCTGAATATCGTGACATTTTATCTTCTCATTTGCTATCTGGCATGAAAGGAGAGTTCATTGTCGATAATGTAGGAGAAAGTATTCCGGGAAAATCACCGAGAAATTAATGGAGATCATGAAAATGAATAATTTATTAAAAAATATTATAATAAGTATTTTTGCTGTGATGTTATTAACTTCTACTTTTATTTTGGGAGTACAAAATGGCATTAATACGCTTAAGATTGGAAAAAGTGCGGATGAAAAGGGAAGTGTCCTGCATACATCTAATGCTGAAAATGATAATGTGAAATTATTAAGTGGCCATCCCATTATACAAATAGCAGAAGCTACAAAGGAGATTGATAATGAAATAGATTCTGAAGGATACACGAAAAAAATTGATTATAATAAAAGAGAAGTAAATTCAAATCCTTTGGACACAGGTTCTGAAATTGGAAGTGATCTTACACCAACTCCCTCGCAATCTGGCAAAGTTAATGAGGTGACTATAAAGGCTGAAAAATTACCGAATGGGCAATATGCGTATCAAATGTTGAAACATATGTTATATGATGGTGAATCAGCGCACGATCTGACGAAGAGATACTCAAAGATCCCAACTATCCCTGGACCATCGATAGAAATGACACAACAGGATGTATTAATTCTTCATTCAATTGATGAAACTGGACTTAAAAAAACACAAGAAATAAGAGCAGAAAAACCAGGGACCTTTGAATATTATGGAGAGCACTATAGGACACTAGGCTTGTTTGGTGCTTTAATAATAAACCCCATTGAAAAAGTCCCAGCTCTAATAAACGGTGAAGTAGTGAATGTTAACACAGAAGACTTAGAAAAACAATATGTCTTGTTTATGGTAGGATCCACTTTTTGGGGACAAGAAATAGATTCAAACCATAACCAAAAACCATTATGGACTAACCCCACACTGGGTGCAGATCTAAATCAATTAGTCAGATTTCATATACTGGGTGCAGCCCATCAACATACTTTTCATCTTCATGCGCACAGATGGCTTGATCCAGGAACAACCAACATCATTGATACAAAATTAATTGATCCACAATCAACTCATTGGTTTATAGTGGAAGCAGGTGATAAAGTAGGCATAGGAACTTGGCAATATCATTGTCATGTATTTGCTCATATGGAAGCAGGAATGATGGGACAGTTCAAAGTTGGACCTGCTGGTAGTGATACTCCAAGTATTCCAGGTGTATCACCATTAATTGAAT
>JBIOXM010000205.1:0-3567 GCA_044869655.1 Nitrososphaeraceae archaeon
ATTCTGAAAGACTAAAACAACAAGTAGAAAAAAGTCCTATTCTCATAACTTTATTAAATCCATATATTGGATACTTGACAGCAGCCGATATATATAAAGAATCATTAAAAACAGGTATAGGAATACGGGAACTAATTTTAGAAAAAAAATTGATGAATGAACAGGAATTAGAAAATGCACTAGCTTATGAAAAAATCATAGGATTAGTTTAATTATTTATTTGCATGGAATATCAACTCTCTCCGTTCAACCTGCGTGGAATGTATAAGTGAGCTTAATATTCCTCTTTCAGTATTATGAGAAGTAATTTGTAGTGCAGTAATAGCAACTGAAAAATTTTAATCCAGGAACAGAATAATAATACCACGAATTTAAAAGGATAGCTTGAGCTTGACACTCATATAGAAAAACTACAATTTTGAACATTTTGTCTTGGGACACGAATTATAGTATAAATTTATAGATCTGCATATCTTAAATGATTTAAATTATAATAATGAAATATATGATTCTACCTAAAGATTATTCGTTATAAAAAAAATATAAGTTTGAAATAGCACTTAGTTTCTATTAATTTTACATGAGATATTATCTAATTTCTTATATTGCAGAGATTTATTTAATAAATGTGCATCCAGAGGATTTAAATAAAATTTGGTTTTGTGAAGATTGTCAAAGTAGTTTTTTTTTCAATTCAGATGCGGAAGATCATCAAGAAAAAACTGGACATAACAAAATAAGAAAATTTAGTTCTGTGTCAGGTGAAATTATACCAAAATAAAGGATTTTAGGTTTATTTATTTGCTTGGCTTGTATCATCTATAGTATATTGAATTTATATAATTTTGGAAGAAATTTACCTTTAAGAATTATAAATTATTCTTCTTTAAGCAATTATACGCTTGTATTTATCTTTACATCTGATCACAAATAAACATCCCATTTCTTCAAAAGTAACTACAGAATAAATGCAGAAAATCTTTTTAAACACCATCACAATTTTTCGATTATTTTATAGGTTTTTAATTAATGTAATGTTATTCTTAAGAAGAGATAAACTTATGTCATAATAAAAACAAAATAACTTTATTAACAAAATGAATCATTTAATAATATTACCAGCAAAATTATAGTATTTATTATTAATAGCCTAATTAATATTAATATATTAACTACAAGTTTTTTTCTAAGTCACCTATCTTTTCTGACAAGAGATCAAACCCTTGCTGCCAAAACCTTTTATTAGAGATATCGAAACCAATTTCAGTTAATAAAGTTTCTGCGTTTTTTGATCCGCCTGCAGAAAGTAAATTTAAATATTTTGGGATGAAAGACTTTCCTTCTTTTTTGTACATTTGAAACAATGATAAAACGAGAAGATTGCCGAAAGCATATGCATAACAATAAAAAGGAGTATGATAAAAATGTGGTATATATGTCCATTCCCACATAAAATCATCTGAAACTATTACTGAATTTCCAAACTGATCCTGTAGATTTTTTTGATATAAAGATGAGATATTATCAATATTAGCATTGTTTTCTATGACTTTCTTATGTGCATCAATTTCAAATAATGTGAAATATGATTGTCTGATAATAGTTGCATACATATCATCTATTTGTTCTGCTAATAGAATAGATCTTTCTTGTTCTGTCATTTCTTCTATTAACTTTTCATTCAACAACATTTCTGCAAAGACAGAAGCTGTTTCAGCTAAAGGAAGAGGTGCATGAGAAACAGCGATGGGCAAGGTTGATGAACAAATACTATGTATAGCATGGCCAAATTCATGAGCCATTGTAGAAATATCACGATACATACCATCATAATTCAATAGAACATATGGAGTTATTTTAGGAGAAATAGTAGAACAAAATGCTCCACTCATCTTACCCTTTCTTATTTCTGCATCAATATGATTTTTATTAAAAACTATTTCAGCATAATCGCGAAATTTGGGTTCAAATGACTCAAAAACATTTAAAACAATTTTTACTGCTTGCTCATAAGTATATTTTTTTTGTATTATCTCTTTTTTAACAAGAGGCGCATACAAGTGATAACGTTCCAGTTTTTTTAATTTTAACATTTTTGCTTTTAAATTGAAATATTTATGAAAAATTAAAGAATTTTTCCTGCATGTATCCAGTAATGTGGATACAATATTATCACTTATATCATTGTAGACATTTCTTACGGAAATGGGGGAATCAAAACCACGGATTTTAATATTTTCATCATGCCATTGTACTATTAAATTTAAATATATTTCACCTAAAACTCCACTATTATTTTTATAGACATTAAACAAGGATTTATAAGCGGCTTTTCTTTCCTCTGATTTGTTACTTCTAACTAGTGACATTAATTTCTCTTTATTTATAATTTTTTTTCTTTTTATTTTGTTATTTGTTTTTATTTCAAGAATAAATTCAAAATTATTTGTCATTCGATCATATATTTTTACTAATGCATTTGGTCCAGTTATTTCGAGTATATTAACAAGTTTTTCTTCTTTTTCAGATAAGGTATATTTTCCTAAAACTCTTTTATGGGTAAGAAAATTTTTATAAATAGGATCGATGGTTTGAATAATTCTATTTGCATCTTTTTCTTTTAGAGTCTGTTTGAACCATATATCAAAAAATATTAAATTATTAGAAATTTCAGTACTTAATAACTCCATTTCTGTAACGAAGGCAGAATATTCATTTGAAGAAGTATTAGAGGAATATTGCAAATGTGCAAAACCTAATACCCTATTTAATTTCTCTGAAATCTTTTCCAATTGTGATAGCATTTTAGAAAATTTTTGAGAAGAAATATCATCATGAAGTAATTCACGGTTTTCTTTGAATTTTTTGACATCATAATGTAATATTTTTAAATAATTTTTTATATTATTTTTGTCCGCATCTACCAATTCGGATAAATCCCAACAGCCTAACTTGGGTTTTTGCAATAGAGTCACAAGTATAAAAAATTTATAGCCTTGTATTAATAGTTATCAATTAAACTTAGATAAAGATTACATAAATTCTTATAAAAAGTATATTATATTTCAAATACTAATTATAATCATTTCATCTTTAATTGAATAATAAAATAATAACAATAGTAGGTGGATAAAATGGCATTTGAAAGAATAATTTACCTTAAATCTTCTAACAAACTATCATCACGATAATTGTTTGGATCTAATCTGAACCCTTTTGTATTTTCATAGGGAATATCACTTAGTTTAAGATGATAGTCCAGATTTCGTCTTTTAAATTGCTTTATAAGCCATAATACGAATTGTTGTTCAAGAGTTATACCTTCTTCTTTGGAGATTTCTGGAAAATGTTCTCTCAATTTTTCTATAAGAGAAAGGTCAAAATAGATATTGAAGAAATCCCACCCTAAAGCTGCACCATTAGATGACACTTCACAATTAATTTGGGAGCTAACTGAAAATTGCAAATATTCTATTAATTCAATTATTTTTTTTCTTTCTTTATCAAAATTCGAACAAGACCCAGATATAATAATCGTTGGGGGCTTTTCTGAGAATTTTCTCAATA